>DASQJU010000061.1:0-2615 GCA_035630915.1 Allosphingosinicella sp. | reverse complement strand
GCGTGACCATGGCGTCGATGCCCAGCCGTTCGAGCACCGCAACCACGCCACCGGTCCGGTCGCCTTCCTTCTCGGTGCGCGGGTCACGGCGGGAGGTGTGGAGGATGGTCCCGCCGGCGCGGTCGATGCCGCGGACGGCCTCGCGGGTGAGCGCGGTGGTGTGCCCGGCGAGGCTCGCGGGATCGGCGGGGTCGAGATACATCACCCCTTCCCAGCCGCGGCGGAAGCCGGTCACCTCCCAGCCGAGCGCGTCGGCCGACAGCACGACCGAGCGGAGGCAGGCATTGAGCCCTGGCACGTCGCCGCCGCCGGTGAGTATTCCGATCCGCATGGCCCTCGTCTATCGGCCATGGCCATGGACGACAACCGGACTGCAACGATCGCCGAGGCGAGGCGCATCCTGCGCCTCGCCTGGCCGATCATGCTGACCACCCTGAACTGGACGATGATGCACATCATCGACGTCGCGGTCGTCGGCCATTACGGCACCGGCGAGCTGGCCGCGCTGGCGGCCAGCCGGACTTTGACCTTCATCGCCATCGTGATGGGCTTTTCCGGCCTGTCCGGAATCCTCGTCTATGCCTCGCGTGCGGATGGGGCCGGGCGGCTCGCGGAGACCGGCGACATCTTCCGCTCGGGCCTCGCGCTCGGTCTCGCCATCGGCGTGGCGAGCCTGGCCGTACTGGGATTCTGGGCGTTCGAGCTGCTCGCTCTGGTCGGCGTCGAGCCGGCGCTGCTGCGGCCCGGCGCCGCCGTGGTCGAGGCGATGGCGCTCGCCTTTCCGGCGCAATTGCTGCTCGCGGCATCCTCCTATTTCCTCGAGGGGATCAGCCGTCCGCGGCGGGTCATGACGGTCAATCTGTGCATGCTGCCGGTCAACGGCCTGCTTGCCTGGGCCTGGGTCGGCGGGCATTTCGGCTTGCCGGCGCTCGGCGCGGTCGGCGCTGCCTACGCCACCGCGACCGTCTCATGGCTCGGTGCCGCATTCATGTTCGCCTTGATTTGGTGGCTACCGCGGGCCGGGGAGCGGCGCGTGCGCGATTTCAGCCCAGCCGCGCTTCGCCGCGCCTTGAGCGGCGTGCCCAAGCTAGCCTGGTTCGGGCTGGTGCCGGCGATCGGCGCATCGCTGGAGCTGGCCGGCTTCTCCTGGCTGATGGTGCTTTCCACCCGGCTCGGCAATGCGCCGGCAGCCGCCTTCCAGGCCATGCTGTCGCTGCACAATCTGGTCTTCGCGCTGTCGATGGGCTTTGGCTCCGCCGCCGGCGTGCGCGTCGGCAACGCGGTCGGAGCGGGCGAGCGCGAACAGGCCTGGCCGCGCAGCCTGATCGCCAGCGGTCTCGCCATAGGGACGCTCGGCACTCTCTCGATCGTCCTGGTAGTCTTTGCGGGGGTCCTCGTCCTGCCCTTTTCGAACGATCCCGAAGTCCTGGTTCTCGCCGCCTCGATGCTGGCGATCATCGCCGCCTTCCTCATCTTCGATGGGCTGCAATATGTGTTCGGGTCGGCGCTCCGCTCGCTCGGCGAGCAGGTCTGGGCCGGGATCAACGGCATGATCGGCTTCTTCGTGGTGACCGGCGGGCTCGGCTGGCTGCTGGTCGAGCGGGGCTGGGGGCCGGACGGTCTCGCTTATGCGGCGGGCGCCGGCATGCTCGCCTGCGCGTCGCTCCAGTTCGGCCGGCTGGCCTGGGTGCTCAGGATATCGGGCCGAAGCTCAGGCTGAGCGTGCGGCCGCCGCGCGGCACGTCCATCTCCGCGCTGTCGAACGGCACCCGGCCGCGCGCCTGCAACTCGCGCACCGGCGGCGCGATCGACCAGGCGTAGACGACCCGCCCCTGCCCATCCTTGAGCTCGGCGCGGATTTGCGGGACGCGCTGAACCTCATCGGTCTGGTTGGTGATCTCGCCATGGACGGCGAGCAGCTCGTTGCCGCTCTCCAGCCGCCGCCGGTCCGCCTGGCCGCGAATGTCGAGGTTGCTGACCGTGCGCACCGGAATGCCGAAGCTCTGGCCAACCCCGGGCAGGCCGAAATATTGAAGCGCGAGGACCGATGCGATCATCAGCGCTGCGGCAATGACCGCGACGATCGTCCAGATGCGTCCCCAGTTGCGGCGCGGCCGGGACGACTGCGAATAATCGGCGGGCGCCTCTGGCTCCGAGGGCTCGCGCCAAGGCGGCGGCGGGGGTTCGTCGCGCGGCGGCGGCGCTGCGACCGCGGGCTCGGGTGCCAAGGTTGGCGGTGCGGCGTCCTTCAGGTCGAGCGGTGCGGGATCCTGAACCCAGGAGAAGCGGCAGCTCGCGCAGCGCACCTTGCGGCCGGTCGGCCCGATCGCGCTGTCCGGCACGACGTAGCGGGTCTTGCAGGACGGGCAGGAGAGGATCATCGGCTGTGGGCACTCCGTACGCTGGAAGCGACTCTAAGCACGGTCGGTTCCGTCGTGGCAAGCGCGCCGGAAGGGTCGAGGCGCGCGGGAGACGCTTGTTGGGGCGCGGCGGTCATGCCATGGCATGAGCCATGATGGTGCCGGGGAGGCTGCTCTGAACGGCGGTTCGATCGTCCAGTTCGAAAATGTCGGGCTGCGCTACGGCACCGGCGCCGAGACGCTGTCCGATCTCTC
>DASQJU010000060.1:0-8465 GCA_035630915.1 Allosphingosinicella sp. | reverse complement strand
GAGAGCGATCTTGCGGATGCCTTCGGACACGAGCACGTCCCAGCCACCCACGGCGACGGCGGCGCCGGCCATGCCGCAAGATGACCAGCCGAATGTTGCTCCAGCTGATCGAGAAGACCTCGATCCCGTTCATCACCACCCAGCTCGGCAAGGGCGTGATCGACGAGACTCACCCCAAGTTCCTCGGCTGCGCGGCGCTCTCCTCGGGCGACTTCTGCCACCGCGCGATCGAGGCGGCGGACCTCATCCTCAACATCGGCCACGACGTGATCGAAAAGCCGCCTTTCTTTATGAAGCGCGGCGGCGCAGAGGTGATCCACATCTCGACCAGGACGGCGGAGGTCGACCCGGTCTATTTCCCGCAGATCGAGGTGATCGGCGACATCGCCAACGCCATATGGCAGATCAAGGAGGACGTGGTGCCGCAGGGCACCTGGAATTGCGACGAGATGCTGCGCTACCGCGCCGCCGAGATCGCCCACACCGCGTCGATGGCTGACGATCCGCGCTTCCCGGTCTTTCCGCCCTGCCTGGTCCACCGCGTCCGCGAGGCGATGCCGGCCGACGGGATCATCTGCCTCGACAATGGCGTCTACAAAATCTGGTTCGCCCGCAACTTTGCCGCGCGCGAGCCTAACACGGTTTTGCTCGACAACGCGCTGGCGACGATGGGCGCGGGCCTGCCGAGCGCGATGGCCTCGAAGATGGTCCATCCCGAGCGCAAGGTGATGGCGATCTGCGGCGACGGCGGCTTCATGATGAACAGCCAGGAGATGGAGACCGCGGTCCGCCTCAAGCTCGACCTCACCGTGCTGATCCTGCGCGACGACGCCTACGGCATGATCCGCTGGAAGCAGGCGAACATGGGCTTCGCCGATTTCGGCCTGACCTACGGCAATCCCGACTTCGTCAAATATGCAGAGAGCTACGGCGCCCACGGCCACCGCGTGGATAGCGCGGAAGGCCTGCCCGAATTGCTGCGGCACTGCCTCGACACGCCGGGCGTCCACCTGATCGACTGCCCGGTCGATTATTCCGAGAACGACCGGATATTGAACAAGGAAATCAAGGAGCTGAGCGCGGCGCTATGACCAAGCTCAAGGACGTCTACCCACTCTACCTCAACAACGAGGCGAAGCAGCCGAACGCGGACCTTGAGGTCACCGACAAATATACCGGCAAGGTCGCGTTTCGGGTCGCGCAGGCCGACGCGGCGACGATCGATGCGGGGATTGCCGGCGCGGTCGCGGCGGCGGAGCCGATGGCGCGGCTGGCCTCCTACGAGCGCCAGGCGGTGCTTCAGCATTGCGTCGACCGTTTTCGCGAGCGCCAGGAGGAGCTGGCCTATGCGCTGTGCGTCGAGGCGGGGAAGCCGATCAAGGACAGCGAGGGCGAGGTCAGCCGGCTGATCGACACGTTCCGCATCGCCGCCGAGGAGAGCGTGCGGATGACGGGCGAGGTCCAGTCGCTCGACATCTCGCCGCGCGCCAAGGGCTATCAGGGCATCTGGAAGCGGGTCCCGATCGGGCCGTGCAGCTTCATCTCGCCGTTCAACTTCCCCCTCAACCTCGCCGCGCACAAGGTCGCGCCGGCGATCGCGGTCGGCTGCCCGTTCGTGATGAAGCCGGCGAGCCGCACGCCGCTCGGCGCGATCATCATGGGCGAGGTGCTGGCCGAGACCGATCTGCCCAAGGGCGCCTTCTCGATTCTCCCGGCGCACCGCGAGGGCGCGGACCTGTTCACCACCGACGAGCGGCTGAAGCTGCTGAGCTTCACCGGCTCGCCCGGGGTCGGCTGGGACCTCAAGGCCCGCGCCGGCAAGAAGAAGGTGGTGCTCGAGCTCGGCGGCAATGCCGCGGTGATCGTCGACAAGGATGCCGATCTCGACGACGCGCTGGAGCGGGTCATCTTCGGCGCCTTCTACCAGTCCGGCCAGTCCTGCATCGGCGTCCAGCGGATCCTGATCCACGCCGACATCTACGACAACTTCAAGGCGATGCTGGTCAAGAAGACCAAGGCCCTCGTCGCCGGCGATCCCAAAGACCGCAAGGTCTTCATCGGCCCGATGATCTCGCAGAGCGAAGCGCAGCGGCTCGACAACTGGATCGAGGAGGCGGTGGCGAAGGGCGCCAAGCTGCTCTGCGGCGGCAAGCGCGACGGTGCGATGCTCGAGGCGACCCTGCTCGAGGATGTCGATCCGGCGACCAAGCTCAATGTCGAGGAGGCGTTCGGGCCGGTCGCCTTCCTGATCCCCTTCACCGATTTCAACGACGCGCTCGACATCGTCAACGACAGCAAGTTCGGGCTCCAGGCGGGCATCTTCACCCGCGACCTCTTCCAGATGTTCGACGCCTGGGACCGGCTGGAAGTCGGCGGGGTGGTGATCAACGACGTGCCGAGCTACCGGGTCGACAACATGCCCTATGGTGGGGTCAAGGATTCAGGGCTCGGCCGTGAAGGCATACGCTTCGCGATGGAGGACATGACCGAGATCCGGAACCTGGTGATCCGCCGCCGCGACCAGTGAGCGTCAGCCCGATGGCCTGGCGGCCGCCCGCGGCGGAGCGGGTGGCGCTTCGCCGGTGGTGAGGTCGATAAACTCGACCCGCGCGCGGCGCGAGCGCTGCGGGATGCGCGTGCGCAGGACCTGCTCGTAATCGGCGGTATAGGTATAGCGCTCGAGCCGGTAGCTGGGCTCGGCGGCGGGCGCGTAGCGGCGGCCGCGCATCGAGGCGACCAGCGGGTCGGCCCAATCGGGGTTGCTCCCCTGGCGCAGGATTTCGAGGCCGGAGACATGCCCTTCCGGCATCACCCAGAAGCCGACGTCGATCCATTTGCCTTCGAAATTGTCCGGCGTCTGGCCGTAGCCGTTGCTGAAGCCGCTGGTGATCAGCTCGCGATACGACATGGCGCCCGCCATCGGCTCCATTTGGTGCTCGACCAGCTCGTAGGGCGGCGAGAAGAGCAAGTGCCGCGCATTTCCACCGGCGCCGCTGCGCCCGATCTCGGCGAGCAGCGCGTCGGCCTCGCCCGTACGCCCCTCGATCCGGTGGATCCGCGAGAGCAAAATCCTGGCGCCAATGGCTCGCATTCGCTGCGCCGGTTCGGTCAGCTGGGACAGGCGAGCCAGCGTCCGCTTGGCATCGAGGTCGCGGCCGCCCTCTTCGCCGGCGCGAGCGGCGACATAGTCGAACCACAGTCCCCGAAGTTCGGCGAGCGCGACCACGTCGTCGCGCCCAGCGGTCTGCGCCACCTCGCGCAGCCGTGCCAGCTCGCGGCGCGCGCTGACGATGTTGCCCGACTGGATCAGATATTCGCCGAGTTCGAACCGCGCGGTGAAATGGCGATAATCCTCTTGCGGCAGGCCCTCCTGAAGCGCGCTCAATATCCCGAAGGTCGAGCGGCGCGCATCGTCGGCGAAGCCGAGGTGGTGCGACAGGCGCGCATGGGCGCGGTAGAGGTCCGAGACCGGCTCGGGGAAGGCGCCCGCATTGCGCCGGTTGCGGCGGAGCGACGCCTGGACGATGTCGCGGCTTTCGCGATACTCACCCTGGAGCAGAAGCGCCTCGGCGAGCGCCAGCGTCGCGTCGGCATCCTCGTTGGTCGGGCAGCGGCGAGCGAGGCAGGCGGCCAGCCGGCCGCGATAGTCCTGGAGGCGCGGCCCGGTGACCGTGATCGTCGGGGCCTGCTGCGGCGCCGGCTGCTGAACCGATGCGGCGGCGATCATCAGCGGCAGCAGCATGGCGGGCCCCTCCTAATTCGTGGTCGAAGCGGTGGTCGGCGGCGGCCCGGGCGGCTCGTTCTGAGTCAGATCGAGATACTCGACGCGGGCGCGCCGCGAGCGGCGGGGGATGTTGGTTCCGGTCACGCGCTCATAGGGCGCGGTGTAGGTGTAGCGCTCCAGGCGGTAGGTCGCCTCGGGCCCTTCCGAATAGATTCGGCCGGGGATCGACTCGAGCAGCGGATCGGCCCAGCCGTTATTGTTGTCGGCGCGGACGATCTCGACGTCGGCGACGTGGCCGTTGGGCAGCACCCAGAAGCCGACGTCGATCCACTTGTCCTCGAAATTGTCCGACATGCGGCTGAGGACGTTGGCGGTCGGGAAGTCCTCGCCGCTGAGATCCGTGACGTTCGGGTCGGTGACCTGAAGCGTGTAGCGCGGAGCGCTGATCAGCTGCCTGCGCCCGCTGTGGCCGAAGCTTCGGCCGACCTCCGCGAGCAGCGCATCGGCCTCAGCCATGCGATTCTGGTGGCGATAGAGTCGGGCCAGCATCAGCTTTGCGCCGGTCGAGCGGACTCGGTTCGCAGGCGCCGTATCGTGGGCGAGGAGAAGCAGGCGCTGTCGCGCGTCGCTTTCGGGATAGGCCATGTTCTGGAACCACAGCATGCGCAGCTCGGCCAGCGTGGCGACGTCCTCGCGGCCCGCCGCCCGCGCGACGCGCTGAAGCTCGAGCAGCTCGCGCCGCGCGCTGTTGTAATTGCCTCCGAGCATCAAATATTCGCTGAGCTCCAGCCGGGCGGTGAAGTGGCGATGATCCTCCTGCGGAATCCCCTCCTGCAGGGCGCTGAGAATGCCATAGGCCGAGCGGCGCGCGTCGATATCCTGCCCGAGATGGCGCGATAGGCGGGTGTGGGCCCGATAGAGATCGGAGACCGGCTCTGGATAGCCGCGTGCCTGTCCGCGGTTGCGGCCCAGCGAGGCGCGAACCGCCTCGCGGCCTTCATGATATTCCCCGTTCAGGAACAACGCCTCGGCCAGCGCGAGCGTGGCGTCGGCATCCTCGTCGGTCGGGCAATGGCGGGCGAGGCAGCGCGCCAGCGCGTCGCGATAGTCCTGCAGCCGCTGGCCGGTGACGACGATCGTCGGCTGATCGGTCGGGTCGGAAAGCTGCTGCTGGGCGATCAATGGCGACGAAACAGCGAGCAAGACGAACGGCAAGACTCGGCGCATAACAGCCTCCCAACAACGGGGGCTTCATAGGCTGAAGCCTATCTCGTTGAAAGCGAAAGATAGAATTAGCAAGGGCGATCAATCATGCGGTTTCCCGGGCGTTGCGTTCGCGCTCCCGCGCCTTTAGCGAGGCGTTCAAACTGGCGCTTGATCTCGGCTGCGCCATCTATCCCAAGAGGAGAAACGGCGTGAAGGCAATCTGGTTGGCAGGCGCGGCGATCGTCGCCGTCGGCATCGGTACCGTGGCGCTGGCCCAGCGCGACCCGGCGCCGGGCAACGCGGTGCCGGCGGCGGCGCACAATATCCTGCTCGACGACTGGACGGGACCTTATGACGGCGTTCCGCCGTGGGACCAGGTTCGTCCGGCGATGTTCACCGAAGCCTTCCAAGCGGCGATCGACGAGCAACAGCGCGAGATCCAGACGATCGCGACCGACGCCGCAGCGCCGACCTTCGCCAACACGATCGAGGCGCTCGAGCGCGCGGGCGAGCGGCTCGACCGGGTCGAATCGATCTGGGGCGTGATGACCAGCAACATGTCGACGCCAGAATATCAGGCGCTCCAGCGCGAATGGGGACCGCGCCTCGCCGCCGCGTCGGACGAGATCGTGCTCAACCCCGCGCTCTTCCAGCGCATCCGCGCGGTTTACGAAGCGCGCGCGACCTCCGGCCTCGACGCCCAGCAACAGCGGCTCGTCACCCGGCGCTACGAGGCGTTCGTGCGCCGCGGCGCGAACCTCAACGCGCAGCAGAAGCAGCAGCTGACCCAGTATAATCAGGAGCTGGCGCGGCTCTTCGCCGAGTTCAGCGAGAAGGTCCTCCACGACGAGGAAACCTATCTCGCCGTGTCCGAGGCCGAGCTGGCCGGCGTCCCCGCCGATGTGCGCAACGCCGCGGCCGCCGCGGCGCGCGAGCGCAATCTGCCTGCGGGCCAGTTCGCCATCGTCAACACCCGCTCGGCGGTCGATCCGGTGCTGACTTTCGCCGACAACCGCGCCGTGCGCGAGCGCGTCTGGCGCGCCTTCGTCAATCGCGGCGACAATGGCGGCGCCAACGACACGAATGCGACGATCGCCCGGATCGTCCGCGTCCGCGCCGACCGCGCCCGGCTGCTCGGCTATTCCAGCCACGCCGCCTGGCGGATGCAGGACACGATGGCCGGCACGCCCGAGCGTGCGCAGGAATTGATGATGCGGGTCTGGCCGGCGGCGGTCGCCCGGGTGCACGAAGAGGTTCGCGACCAGCAGGCGATGGCCAACCGGCTCGGCCAGCACATCACGATCGAGCCGTGGGACTATCGCTACTATATGGAAAAGGTCCGCCGCGACCGCTTCAACCTCTCGCAGGAGGAGCTGAAGCCCTATTTCGAACTGTCGAACATGATCAACGGCATGTTCTTCATGGCCGAGCGGCTCTACGGGCTCCACTTCACCGAAATCACCGGCCAGATTCCGGTCTGGCAGAGTGACGTCCGGAGCTGGCGGGTGACCGACCGTGCCGGGCACGACGTCGGTGTTTTCTACGGCGACATGTTCGCCCGCACCGGCAAGCGCTCGGGCGCGTGGATGACGAGCTACCGGACGCGCTCCGGCCTGCTCGGCGACAATATCGTCCTTTCATCCAACAACAATAATTTCACCAAGCCGGGCGCCGGCGAAGCGGTGTTGATCAGCCTCGACGACGCCGAGACGCTGTTCCACGAGTTCGGCCACGCGATCCACTCGTTCCTGTCCAACACGCGTTATCCGAGCCTCTCCGGCACGCCGCGCGACTTCGTCGAATATCCGAGCCAGGTGCACGAAAATTGGGTGCTGACGCCGGAGATCCTCAACCGCTTCGCGCTGCACTACCAGACGCACCAGCCGATGCCGCAGGCGCTCGTCGAGCGGATCCACGCCGCCAACCAGTTCAACCAAGGCTTCGCGACGGTGGAATATCTGTCGTCCGCCCTGGTCGACATGGCGCTTCACATCCGCCCCGACGGCGTCGTCGATCCCGACGCGTTCGAGCGGGAGACGCTGACGCGGCTCGGCATGCCGCGCGAGATCGTGATGCGGCACCGCCTACCGCAGTTCAACCACCTCTTCTCGTCCGACGCTTACTCGGCCGGCTATTATTCCTACCTCTGGTCGGAGACGATGGACGCCGACACCTGGGCGGCGTTCGAGGAGAGCGGCAACGTCTGGGACCCGGCGACCGCCGCGCGCTTCGCGACCACCCTGCTCTCGACCGGCAACGAGACCGACCGCGCCGAGGCCTATCGCGCCTTCCGCGGCCGCGATCCGGACGTCAACGCGTTGCTTCGGCGTCGCGGTTTCCCGACGGGGACTCCGGGCGGTACGCGCTAGTAGGGCGGGGCCGTTTACCCAGCCGGCGCCGTCAGGTCCGGCTGGGTTTCGACCAGCACCTCAAGCTGGTCCTGGCAGCCATTCTCGATCAGCGCGGCGGCGACCGCCTGAAGGTCCGCCGGTTCCGTGGTGAGAGTCCGGAAGGTGATCCGGGTCGGCACCGCGATGCCTTGCTCGGCGAAGGAATAGACACCGCCGCTGACGATCGGCGTGCCCGACGGCCAGCCGATCGTCGCCTGGCCCGCCGGCCAACGCACGGTCCGGGCGCCGCCGCTCGGCGGGGTGATGGTCAAAGCCGTCGCCGCGCTCGAATCCGGGCGCCAGAGCATGACGTTGCTCGTTCCGGCGAGGCAGATCGTACCGCTCTGGGTGACATCGACGTGCCAGATCGTGGGGCTCCTCGGCACAATGCCGGCATTGCGCACCGCCCCGATCCGGGCCCGGCGGCCGTCGTTGGAGGCGAGTGTCTGCGGCCCGGCGCGCACCGCGGCGCTGGGCGAGAAGGTGCCGGGGCCGCGGAAGCTGCGCGTCCCGGTCGGGCCGAGCACGGTCAGGCTGTCGCCCGCCTGCAGGTTGATCCGCGCATTGTCGGGCAGCGACCGGCCCGCGGGATAGGATTTGGCCGAGGGGCCGGCCGAGCGGACGACGAGCACGTTGGCGGCGGCCGAAACGGCGGCAGTGGCGACCAGCGCGGCGATCGCCGCGCGGTGGAGCGTGAAGCTATTTGGACCCCAAGACAAAATGACCTCCCGGACCGACTTCGCGAATCCTATAGATGAAATATCGCAGGGCCGCATCCTCGCTGTTGGCGGCGGCGATTTCCTCCAGCTGCTGGAGCGCGGAGACATCGCCGGCGTCGAACGCGCTCCAGGCCTGATTCATCCGATTGCGCTCCGTCTCGCTCATGCTCGGCGCCGGTTCCCAGACCTCGACCGGCGTGCCGCGGCCCGAGACGACGATCCGGCCCATCGGACGGAAGAAGTCGAGGCTCGACTCGCACTTGGCGGAGTCGCTGACCAGCATCGTCGTCTTGAGCGCCTTGTTGGCCGATTCCAGCCGCGCCGCGCAGTTCATCGCATCGCCGAGCGCGGTATATTGGATACGCCCCTCGCCGCCGAAATTGCCGACGATGGCCTCGCCGCGATGCAGGCCGACGCGGGTCACGC
>DASQJU010000059.1:0-12981 GCA_035630915.1 Allosphingosinicella sp. | reverse complement strand
CCTCGGGATGGAAGCAATTGGACTGGCGCGACCAGTCGCGCGTCCCCTTCGGCCCCGAGATCATCGCATACATCTCGTCCACAGCGGCGCCGATTTCGGCCCGATCGTCGCTCATGTCCCCTCCCTCTCCGCGCGCAGCACCGGCCCGTAAAGCCGCCCGATGCCGATAAGGGCAATACCGAGGCCGAGGAAGGAGAGAATGCGAAGCACGCCCTCGAGCTCGGAGGCATCGACGAGGAAGACCTTCGAGATCGTCGCGGTGAGGAGGACGAGGCCGGCGAGCCGCAGCGCCTTGTCCGGCAAGCGCATGCCGGCGAGGATCAAGGCGATGGCGAGCACGAGCCCGGCGAGCGAATAGGTGTAGAATTCGGCGATCGGCACTTCGGGGCCATTGAGGATCGGCCCCTGAAAGCCTTGCCTTACTTCGAGCGCGACACCGCCGATCAAGGCGGCCAGGAAGGCGATCAGCCAGAAGCCCGAGCGGGTCGCTGCGTCCGAGCGGCGCCGGGCCGCATAGAGCCAGCCGGCGCTCAGCAGAAATGCGGGAAGGATCAGGTTCGCCACCGGGATGGTGCCGACCCATTGCTCGGTGGAAGCCGGGTTGAACAGCAGCATGTCGAACCAGATCAGCCGCGCCGCGGCCACCGCCGTCAGTATGGTGCCCGCGATCCGCTGCATTTGCGGATCGATTCGCGGCAGGCGGACCCTGTCCGCGCCGAGCAGCCAGCCGGCGAGGAAGAGGGCCTGGGTGATGATCGTCCGCTCGATCATCGCGCGGGCAACGAAATCGTCCCCTTGAGCGAGACCAAACGCCTGCTTGAACCAGAGATAGACGGCCGAGACGGCGAACGCCGCGGCGAGCGCCGGAAGCCCCCAGCGCGCGCGGCGCGGCAGCGGCGGCAAAGTGACGCACAGTGCGGCGAGCAACACGGCCGGGAGGGCGAGCGAATAGAGGCCCGCAATGGCTCCCGGCAGCACGTCGGCGGTGACCGGAAAGCCGAACGGCGCACCGGCCAGAGCATTCCAGAATTCCGGCACCATCGCCGCCGCGCGAATGGCGCCGGCGGCCGCCGCGGCGAGCGCGACGATGTCCGGCGCGAGATCCTCCAGCCGCCGCGCGACCAGCGCCATCGCCAGCGCGATCGCCAGCCAGCCGGCCGCGACGAGGTCGGGCGGCGCCAGGTCCCAGACGGCCGTGCCGGCAAGCAAGGCGGCGGCCGCGCACGGCACCAGCAAGGCGAGGTTCGCCAGCTCGGACGAAACCGCCTTGCGGTTCGCCCAGATCAGCAGAGCCGGACCGGTCGCAAGTGCCGCGGCAAGGGCGCCCCAGGCCGGGAGATCGAGCAATTCGGGACGCACGGCACGCAGGATCAATACCGGCGCGGCAAGGCCGGCCGCGCCAATGCATGTCCAGACCGGCCCGCGCCGCCAGAGCGCGAGCGCGAGGCCGCCCAGGCCGTAGAGCAAGGTGATTCCAACCGCCGCATCCACGACGAATGGATACTTATAGCTCGCCGCCTTGGCGAGGAGCAGCAGCAGGGCGAGGCCGAGCCCGATTGGCGGCGCGAAGCGGAATTCGTCGCGGAGCACCGCCAGGACCATTCCCGCCGCGCCCAGCACGCCGAACAGCGCCCATGCCTCGATCCCGAGGTCGGCGCGCGCGACGAGGAAGGCGAGCTGGACCGCGGCGATGGCGAGCGGCTGAATCAGGCGGAGCTGGCGGCCCTCGCCGGGCCGGACGAGACTTCCCGCAAGGCCGAGCAGCAGAGCGAAGGCGCCCGCCGCCAACGCGTCCTGCGGCGGACGAGTGAGGAGGAAGCCGCTCCACAGGAAGCTCAGCAGCACCGCGGCCGCCGCGAGCCAGGTCCAGCCGCGCCGCCAGGCGATGGCGAACAGCGCGAGATCGAGCAACGCGAGATAGGCGAGTAGCGGCAGCGCGCCGCTGTCGCTGTCGCCGACCAGCGCCGGCGTGAGAAAGCCGCCGATCAGGCCCATGATCGCCGTCGGCGCGCCGTGGCGGAGCGACATGACGAGCGCGGCCGCGGTCACCGCGATCATCGCGGCCGAAGCGGTGCCGGTGCCGATCAGCTGGTAGAGGACATAAGAGGCGTAGGGCGTTGCATAGAGGATCGCGAGGCCGGCGCCGGCCAGCACCTGATGGATGCGGGGATCGTCGGCGAAGCGGCCGCCCCGCGCATATTCGCTCAAGGCCACCAGAAGCAGGCCGAAGGCGGCGGCGCCGATCATCCGCGCCGCCGGAGTCACCAAGCCGACCTCGATCGAGTAACGGATGAGGAGGATGCCGGCGACGAACAGAGCCGCGCCGCCGATCCAGATGAGAAGACGCCCGGCCACCCACCGTTCGAACAGGCCGCCGAGGCCTTCGCCGGGCACGGGCGCGGGCTCGGGCTCGGGCTCCGGTTCAGGCTCAGACTGATCCGCGATCACGGATTCCCGCGCGCTGGCCGCCTCCGGCACGTACAGCCGCGTGGCCTCGATTTCCTCCGCCTCGGCCGGCGGCGCCGGCTCGACGACGAGACCCGACCCGGCCGTTTCGAGGTCACGGACGCGCGCCTTCAGGCTGTTCAGCTGGAGGAACAGGACGAACAGCGCCACCGACAGCAGGAGGACGAACAGTTCCATCGCCGCGATGCTAGGATCAAATCCGCGTCAGGGGAACCGCCGTCACCTCGCCGGCCCAGCCGGCCCGGGCGCGTGCGAGCGCGGCGTCCGCTTCCGCCGCGTGGCCGAGCCGGCGCTCGGCGAGCGACAGCGCGTACAGCGCCAGCGGGTCGTTGGGCCAATGTTCGAGCGAGGCGGTGAGCTGGGCGCGCGCGCCGCGTGCATCGCCCCTCGCAAGGCGCGCGGCGGCGAGGCTGCGCCGCACCGAATACCAGAAGAGCGGCGGATCCATGCCGAAGCGCGCGGCGAGCTGCGCGTCCATCGCCCGGCGATAGGCGGCCTCGGCGCGGCGGAAGTCGCGATCGAGCATCGCCGCCCGCCCCTCCAGCACATGCTGCATCACCGTCGCGAGAGCCGTCCCTCCCGGCCCCAGCGAGGGCGCGCTCACGCCCGCGCGCAGGGCGGCGATCGCCGCCGCCTCGGCGCGAACGGCGGCCGCATCGCCGGAGCGCGCCAGCGCCTCGCCCCGCGCATAGTGGCGGAACACTTTTTCCGCCGCGTGGGACGGCGCGGCGATGGTCACCACGCCGGCCGGATCGCCGTGCAATCCCCGGGCATACCAGGTGGCCGAGCCGAGCATGCGGAACCGGCCGTTCCCGCCCCGGGCCAGGAAGGTCCCGGCGAACCGGTCCGCCACCGCGAGCGCGGTCGCGCCGTCGCCATGGGCCAGCGCGCTTTCGATCGCGAAGTGCATGTCGTGGGCGAGCAGCCCGGTGCGGTAATCGGAGGCCGGCGGGCGGACGCGCCGCTCGTAGCGGCCGTCGGCGGCGATCGCGGCGACGTTGACCTGGGCCGCGTCGCTATAGCGGCCGACGCCGAAGAAGGTGTGCGAGGGCATGTGGACGAGGTGGCTCGCCGCCGGCGCGATCCGGCCGAGCCGGTCGGCAAAAGGCTCGGCGAGGTCCTGCCGGTCGATCCAGTCGGTGAGGTGGATGTAATAATGGATCGCGCCGCCATGATCGGGGCTGCGGGCGAGCACCGTTTCGAGCAGTTGCTGGGCAAGTGTCCCGGCGCGCATCTGCCCACGTGACATCACCATCCGCGCGTCGGCGGCCATCACCGCGATCGTGTCGTCGCCCGGGTTTCGGCGCGCCGCGGCTTCCATAAAATCGGCATAGGCCGCGTTGCTGAAGGCCGGCCCGTCGCTGGTGCGGATCGCCATGGCGTTGACCAGCTCGCGGTCGCGCGGGCCGAGATGCTCGGCGAGCGCAACGGCGCGCCGGGCGGCGGCGCGGGCGGCGGCCAGCTCGTCGGTGCGCGGCTGGAGATTGATGGTCGGCCCGCGCGCCCAGGCCTCGCCGAAGGAGCAGAGCGCGCAATTCGGATCGAGCTCCTGCGCCTTGCGGAAGGAGCGGACCGCCTCGACCTCGTCGAACGCATAGATCAGCCGCACCCCTTGCGCGAACCAGGCGCGCGCCTGCAGATTGCGGCTGTCGGGCTCGAGCCCGGCGAAGCCGAGCCCGTCGACGAGCACCGGTGGCGCGCCGCCCTCGGGGCGCTTGGACGCGTCGAGCGGCACCGCGCATGAGCCCGGATCGAGGACGGGAGATCGCAACGTCGAGTCGCCCGTGCCCGCGGCGGGAAGTGCCGTCGCGCCCATGGCGGCCGCCAGCAACGCGATTTTGAAGCTTAGGCGCACCGCGATCTCCTTCGCCCGGAGCTTTCCATTGCGCACGTCCGGGCACAACCCCAAATGAAGCGTCGAAGAAGCGGGAGTTGACGCATGGAAGTCTGGCACGGCACGACGATCATCGGCGTGCGCAAGAACGGCAAGGTGGTGGTCGCCGGGGACGGGCAGGTGTCGCTGCAGTCGACGGTGATCAAGCCCAACGCGAAAAAGGTGCGGCGATTGGGCGACGGCGGCGTGATCGGCGGTTTCGCCGGCGCCACCGCCGACGCCTTCACTTTGTTCGAGCGGCTGGAGCGCAAGCTCGAGACGCATCACGGCCAGCTGCTGCGCGCCGCGGTCGAGCTCGCCAAGGACTGGCGGACCGACAAATATCTGCGCAACCTCGAGGCGATGATGATCGTCGCCGACAAGGAAGTGAGCCTGATCCTCACAGGCAACGGCGACGTGCTGGAGCCGGCCTCGGGCGTGGCCGCGATCGGCTCGGGCGGCAATTTCGCCCTCGCCGCCGCGAGCGCGCTCTACGATTACGAGGAGGACGCGGAGACGATCGCGCGCAAGGCGATGAAGATCGCGGCGGACATCTGCGTCTATACCAACGACCAGTTGACGGTGGAGGCGATCGAGGGGGCGGCCGGCTAGTTCGTCATCCCAGCGCAATTGAGCGGGCCGCCATGTCCCCCGGATATGGCTGCGAAGTGCGGGGCACTTCGCACCCGATCAATGGGATCTCACTTTCTTGAAGGCAAAGAGATTCCAGCTTTCGCTGGAATGACGAGACGGGGTAGCGTCGCTTCATGGACCGCCGCGCCTTTCTTGGTTCCGCCGCAGCGACGCTGGCGCTGCCGGGATGCGCGACGACCACGGCCACGCGCCCTTCGATCCGAACGGGCTGCCTGTCGCCGGTCAACGTCTCGCCCGAGCGGGTGATCCGAACCGTTGCCGGCCTCAGGCCCTATCGCGCCTCGGGCTTCGTCGTTCGCGCCGAGGCGCTGGGCGACAAGCGCCTCGTCCACAATTACGGCCATGGGGGCGCCGGCATCACGCTCTCCTGGGGCACGTCGAAGCTCGCGGCGGCGCTCGGCCTGCAGGGGCATCAAGGGCCGGTCGCGGTGATCGGCGCCGGGGTGATGGGGCTGTCGACGGCGCGGCTGGTGCAGGAGGCGGGATTCCCGGTCACAATCTACGCCAAGGCGCTGCCGCCCGACACGACCTCCAATATCGCCGGCGGTCAGTGGCACCCGTTCGGCCATTACGACCACGGCCGCGTCACGCCCGAATGGCGGCAGCAATTCCTCGCCGCCGCCGATTACAGCTGGCGGCGCTTCCAGATCATGGTGGGCGACGATTACGGCATCCGCTGGCTGCCGACCTATGTGGAGAGAAGCAGCGGCCCCGAGCCGCAGCTCCTGCCGACCTTTCCGCCCGACAACCGCCTGCTCGGCCCGGAGGAGCACCCCTTTCCAGTCGAGCACATGACCCGCTACGACACGATGTACGTCGAAACGGGCCGCTATCTGCGCCAGCTCACGCGCGACGTGCAGATCGCCGGTGGAGCCATCCACGTCCGCGACTTCGCCACACCTTCCGACATCGCCGCCTTGCCCGAGCGGCTGGTGTTCAACTGCACCGGCCTCGGCGCGCGCGCCCTGTTCGACGACACCGAGCTGACCCCTATCCGCGGGCAACTCGCCATCCTGCTGCCCCAGCCGGAGGTCCGCTACGCCTTCACCGGCGAGGCGGGCTACATGTTCCCCCGCGCCGACGGCATCCTGCTCGGCGGCACGTTCGAGCGCGGCGAATGGGACGCCACGCCGCAGAGCGACGACATCGCCCGCATCATCGCGTCCCACCAGCGCCTGTTCGGCGGCTTCCGGTGCACCGCTTGAACTGCACTGCGCGCCCTCCAATCTAGTGAGCGATGAACTACCAGACCTCCTTCCCGGGGACGGACCGGGACCTTCAACCTACAGCGAGAGCGGCGGGATCGATGAACGAGAAGCTCACTCCCAAGGCGGTCGTCGCCGCGCTCGACGCGCACATCATCGGCCAGGATGACGCCAAGCGCGCTGTCGCGGTGGCGCTGCGCAACCGCTGGCGCCGCCAGCAGCTGCCCGAGGAGCTGCGCGAGGAGGTGACGCCGAAGAACATCCTGATGATCGGGCCCACCGGCTGCGGCAAGACCGAGATCAGCCGGCGGCTGGCGAAGCTCGCCGACGCGCCCTTCGTCAAGGTCGAGGCGACCAAGTTCACCGAGGTCGGCTATGTCGGCCGCGACGTCGAGCAGATCGCCCGCGACCTGGTCGAGGAGGCGGTGCGGCTGGAGCGGGAGCGGCGGCGCGAGGCGGTGAAGGAAGCGGCGACGGAGGCCGCGATCGAGCGGATGGTCGACGCGCTCACCGGCAAGGATGCGAGCGCCGCCACGCGCGAAAGCTTCCGCAAGATGCTCGGCGAGGGCCATCTCGACGACAAGGAAGTCGAGATCGACCTGGTCGACCAGCCCAACGCGCCGTTCGAGATCCCCGGCATGGGCGGCCAGGTGGGGATGATCAACCTGTCCGAATTGATGGGCAAGGCGATGGGCCAGCAGCCGCGCAAGAAGCGCAAGCTCGGCGTCAAGGAAGCGCTGGCGAAGCTGATCGAGGAGGAATCCGACAAGCGGCTCGATCCCGACGACGTCAACCGCACCGCGCTCAAGGACGCCGAGGCCAACGGCATCGTCTTCCTCGACGAGATCGACAAGATCGCGGTCAGCGACGTGCGCGGCGGATCGGTCTCCCGAGAGGGCGTCCAGCGCGACCTGTTGCCGTTGATCGAGGGCACGACGGTGGCCACCAAATACGGGCCGATGAAAACCGACCATATATTGTTCATCGCCTCGGGCGCGTTCCACGTCGCCAAGCCGTCGGACCTGCTGCCCGAGCTCCAGGGCCGGCTGCCGATCCGCGTCGAACTGAAGGCGCTGACCGAGGAAGATTTCGTCCGCATCCTTTCCGACACGCGGGCCAGCCTGACCGAGCAATATCGGGCATTGCTGGCCACGGAAGGCGTGACGATCGAATTCGCCGACGACGGCATCCGGGCGCTTGCGAAGATCGCTGCGGAGGTCAACGCGCAGGTCGAGAATATCGGCGCTCGCCGCCTCCAGACCGTGCTCGAGAAATTGCTCGAGGACGTCAGCTTCGAGGCCGAGCAGCGCCGCGGCGAGACGGTGAAGGTCGACGCCGCTTATGTCGAGCGCCAGCTGGCCGAGATCGCCCGCGACACAGACTTGAGCAAGTACGTGCTTTAGTCTTGTTCTTGCTCTGTTCGAGGTCGCGGCATAAGATCGATCGCGACTCGAACGAGGGAGGCCAGGATGCTCGAAGGCGGCTGTCATTGCGGCGCGATCCGCTATTGGGTGCGCGGCGAGCCCAAACATGCCGCGCTCTGCCATTGCGCGGACTGCCGCCGCCATGCCGGCGCGCCGATGGTGAGCTGGACCCTGTTCGCCAACGAGGATTTCGCGGTCACCCGAGGCGAGGCCAAGGTCTACGCCTCGTCCGAGCAAGGCCGTCGCCATTTCTGCGCCGACTGCGGCACCGGCCTGTTCTACACCAATGAGACGATCTTCCCCGGCCTCACCGACGTCCAGTCCGCGACGCTCGACGACCCCGGCGCGATCGGCCCGACCGCGCAGATCCAGACCGCCGACCGGATATCGTGGATGACGGACATCGCCGACCTGCCGCAATTCGAGCGCTACCCCGGCCCCTGAGCGCCGCGCGTTTCGACGCTTGGAGCCAACGTCTCGTCCCGGCGGCATGAACCTTGCCCCGCGCGCGGCGGTTGATCGTTTAACCCCCTACAGGAGGACGAGATGATCAACAGACTGAAGCTGCTCACCGCGGTCGCCGCGATCGCCCTGCCCGCAGCCGTCGCCGCGGCCCAATCGCCGCTGACTGCCACCGCATCCAGCCAGCCGCGCCGCACGCGTCCGGCACACCCGCCGGTACAGCAGCCGGCCACGCCGACGACCAACACCGCCACCGAGGACACGCAGACGCGGACCGACACGCCGGACGCGACCGAGCAGGCGGCCGACCCGGTCGACACCAATGCCGAGCCGGGCACGCAGGGTGAAGTGACCACCCAGGCGCAGGCGGCCGCCGAGGCCCAAACCACGCCGCCGACGGAGCCGCAGCAGCCCGTGGCAGCGGCGACGACGCAGACCCACACCGTAGTCCAGGCGCAAGCGCAGGCCGCGCCCGCTCCGGCCGAGGCTCCGGCTCAGGCCGATACGGCGACCCAAGCCGAGGCCACGACCCAGCCTTCGACGACCGCTCCCACGGCGACCGCGCAGGCCGATACTGCCGCGACGGCCGCTGCCGGCCCGGTCAGCGTGGCGACCGCCGCCGATGTCCGTGCAGGCGTCCAGGTCCGCGACCAGACGGGCGGCCTCGTCGGCACGATCGAATCGGCTGACGCGAGCGGCGGCGTGGTCTCGACCGGCGTCGTCCGCGCCAAGCTGCCGATCGCCAGCTTCGGCCGCAACAATCAGGGCCTGGTCATCTCGATGACCAAGGACCAACTCGAGGCGGCCGCGCGCCAGGCTTCGCCGCAGCCGACCAGCTAATCGGCACCCACCGATTGCCCAAGGCCGCGCCGGGTCATTCCCCTCCCCGGCGCGGCTTTTTGCGTTAAGGGGAATGCGTGATTCGTCTCACGCCCGCTGTCGCCTTCCTCCTCTCGACCGCCGCGCAGGCGCAGCAAGAGATCGTCGTCACCGGCCGCGGGCTCGACGCCCCGCTCGGCGAGGACAGCTACGACGTCAGCATCATCGGCACCGACCGGCTGAGCCACGCGCCGTCGAACCGGCTCGAGGACGTGCTGCGCGACGTGCCTGGCTTCCAGCAATTCCGCCGCTCGGACTCGCGCAGCGCCAACCCGACCATCCAGGGCGTGACGCTGCGCGCGCTGGGCGGCAATGCCTCGAGCCGGGCGCTGCTGATCCTCGATGGGGTGCCGCAGAGTGATCCGTTCGGCGGCTGGATCGCCTGGCCGGCCTACGATCCGCGCCGCTTGGGGCGCATCCGCGTCGTGCGCGGCGGGGGCAGCGGCACCGCCGGGCCCGGGGCGCTCAGCGGAATGATCGAGATGGAGAGTCTGCCAAACGGCGGGCTAGAGGGGCTCGTGGCCGACATCGCTTATGGCAGCCGCGACGCGCTGGAGGCGTTTGCCGGCTATCGCGCGGACCTCGGCCCCGCCTTCGTCACCGCGTCGGCGGCCTATGCGCGCGGCGACGGATTCGTGCCCGTCATTCCCGAGCAAAGCGGGGTGGCGGACCGGCCGGCGCCCTACGAACAGGCAAGCCTGGCGCTGCGCGGCGTCGCCCCGGTCGGGGGATCGAGCGAAGTGCAGGCGAGTCTCTCCGGTTTCAGCGACGCGCGCGAGCGGGGAACGGCGTTCAGCGCGATAGAAACGCGGGGGGCCGACGCCGCGCTTCGGCTCGTCGGGCGCGGGCGCCTGCCCTTTTCGCTTCTTGCCTATGTCCAGACCCGCGCTTTCTCCAACGCGTTCGCCGCCGTCAACGCCGACCGCTCGGCGGCGAGCGAGACGCTCGACCAATATTCGGTGCCTTCGACCGGGCTCGGCGCGCGCGCCGAGATCCGCCCGCGCCTCGGGCCGGTCGCGCTGAGGCTCGGCGCGGACTGGCGCGAGACCAGCGGCAGCACGCACGAGCTGTTCCAGTTCGTCGCCGGAGCGCCCACGCGCGGCCGTAGCGCGGGTGGCCGGACGGACACGTTCGGGGCCTTCGCCGAGGCGGGGTGGCAGAGCGGGCCGCTGACGCTCACCGGCGGCGCTCGGCTCGACTGGTGGCGGATCGGCGAGGGCCGACTCCACGAACGCACGCTGGCGACCGCCGCTGTGCTGACCGACATGCGCTTCTCCGCCCGTTCGGGCTGGGAGCCGACCGCGCGCGGAGGCGCCGTATGGCAGGCGTCGGAGGCGCTCAGGGTGCGCGCCGCCGCCTATCTTGCTTGGCGGCTGCCGACCCTGAACGAACTCTACCGTCCGTTCCGTCTCGGCCTCGACGCCACCGCCGCCAATGCGGCGCTTTCGCCCGAGCGGCTGCGTGGCGCCGAGGCGGGGCTCGAAGTGCGCCCGGCGCGGGGGATCCAGCTTTCCGTCACGCTGTTCGCCAATCGGCTGACGGATGCGATCGCCAACATCACGCTGGGGGCCGGTCCCGGCACCTTCCCCGGCGTCGGCTTCGTCGCCGCCGGGGGCGTCTTTCGCATACGCGGCAATCTCGATGCGATCGACAGCAAGGGAATCGAGATCGACGCGAGCTGGGAGCTCGGCAGGCTGCGCCTCGCCGCCGGCTACAGCTTCGCCGATACCGAGGTGAGCGCCAGCGGACCCGCATTGCCGCTCGACGGGCTGCGGCCGGCGCAAACGCCGCGCCACAATGTCACGGCGCGCATTTCATGGGAGGGCGCAGGCGGGGCCTATGTCACGGCCGGCGCGCGCTACGTTTCCGGCCAATTTGAGGACGATCTCAATCGCCAGCGCATCCCGGACGCGCTGACCTTCGATGCGTTGGCGCAGGTGCCGCTGACGCGCCGGCTGTCGATCGACCTGCGCGGCGAGAACCTCACCGGCGCGCATGTCGTCGCCGGAATATCCGGGGCAGGCATAATCGAGCGCGCGACGCCGCGGACGCTCTGGATCGGCCTACGCTGGCGCGGATAGCCGCCGGCCGCGGATCCAAAAGAAAGAGCCGCCCCCGGACAGGTCCGGCGGCGGCTCTCTTTGCCTTGTACCCGGCTTGCGCCGAGGTCCTGGCTGTTAGCTGAGATGCCTCGAGAGATGCTTGTTCATCTCGAACATCGAGCAGCGATCCTTGCCGAAGATCTTCTTCAGCTTGTCGTCGGCGACAATTTCGCGCTTGTTCTGCGGATTCTGCAGGTTGTTCTTGCGAATATGGTCCCAAACCTTGCTGACGACCTGGCTGCGCGGCAACGGATCCGGGCCGGTGATCGCGGCGAGATCAGCCGAAGGCTTCACCGGACGCTGCAAACCACTTTGTGCCATTCTTCCCTCCCTCTTGAGATAGTGCTGCGGATAGAGAGCGCAATTCATGGCGCTTGGCAATGGGCGGCGGGGAGGAAATGCCTTCTTTTGCCTCGGTTCGGCGGGTTTTCTGTGGATAGACGCCCCTCTGAGCCCTCAGAGGACGCCGAAGGGGACGATCCGGTTGGCCGAGTCGTGGCCGATGTCCGCCGGCCCCAGATAGGGGATCGAGGCGGCCGCGCACCAATGGCGGACCACCGCTTCGGCATCCTCGCCGAAATCGGGGTCGTTTTCGAGCACGTCGCTGACGCGCCCAAGGCGGATTCCGGCCGAGCGGCGGACATTGGGGCTCGAGCTGATGTGAAACAGCGCCCGGTCGATCGCGTACATATGCTCCGACACCTCTTCGAGCAGCAGGACGTGGCCGGCGAGATCGGGCTCGAGCGGCGTTCCGAGCAGCGTGGAGAGCACCGTTATGTTGAAGGCTGCGTGGCGCGCGCCCGACTGGAGGCTCGGCTCCAGCGCCTCGGGCGAGCGCGACAGGAGCCAGCTCAGCGCCCGCTCGACCGCCGCCTCGCCGCCCTCGCGCACCACATCCTGCGGCATCGGGCCGTGGGCGAGATCGGGAAAGCCGCCGCGATAGAGGCCGGCCAGCAGGAAGGCGGCATCGCTGTAGCCGAGCCAGGCCTTGGCCCGCGCCTCCTCGCCTATCCGAGCAATCACCGCTTCGGCGACGCGGCACGAACCGTAGCCGCCGCGCGCGATCCAG
Source organism: Allosphingosinicella sp. (assembly GCA_035630915.1). GTDB lineage: Bacteria > Pseudomonadota > Alphaproteobacteria > Sphingomonadales > Sphingomonadaceae > Allosphingosinicella. The sequence goes on along the minus strand of DASQJU010000059.1, from coordinate 847 downwards.
ACCGCGTCGATCGAGGGATCGTTGGCGACTTCGACCAGCGCCTCCTCGCGCTCGGCGTCGGTGCCCGCGAAATGATTGTGCGTGAGGAAGCAATGCGGGTGGAAGTGCAGTTCCACGTCCGGCGCGCTGCGGGCCGCGACCGCCCTTACCCGCTCTGCCGTCTCCGCGCCGAAGCGGGAGCTCGGCGCGACCACCCCGATCCGCATGGTTGCTCCTTCCTCCGCTCCCCAATAGGGCGAGGCGATGAACGAGGCCAAATCCTATTTCTTCTGCGGCATCGGCGGCAGCGGCATGCTGCCGCTGGCGCTGATCGTCCAGGGCCGGGGGCACGATGTCGCCGGCTCCGATCGCACGCTCGACCAGGGCCGGCTCGCCCCGAAGTTCGAGTTTCTCAAGGCGCGCGGCATCGGGCTTTTCCCGCAAGATGGGAGCGGCATCACCAGCGCTAGCCAGTTGCTCGTGACCTCGGCGGCGATCGAGGAGACCGTGCCCGACGTGGTCAGGGCGAGCCAGGTCGGCGCGTCACGGATCACTCGCCCGCAATTGCTCGCCGAGCTGTTCAATGCCGCAGCGACCGGCATCGCGGTCGGCGGCACCAGCGGCAAATCGACCGTGACCGGCATGATCGGCTGGATCCTCCACGCCACCGGCCGCGATCCGACGGTGATGAACGGCGCGGTGATGAAGAACTTCGTTTCGGCCGACATGCCCTTCGCCAGCGCGCTGGTCGGAAGCGGCGGCGTCTTCGTCAGCGAGGTCGACGAGAGCGACGGTTCGATCGCGCTCTACGCCCCCAAGGTCGCGGTGCTCAACAACATCACGCTCGACCACAAGAGCCTCGACGAAC
>DASQJU010000058.1:0-6933 GCA_035630915.1 Allosphingosinicella sp. | reverse complement strand
CGAGGCTTCGTCCAACCTCGCCCGCTATGACGGCGTCCGTTATGGCCTGCGCGTCCAGCCGGAGCAGGGCGGCCTGCAGGACATGTACGAGGCGACCCGCGCGGCCGGCTTCGGGCCTGAGGTGAAGCGCCGGATCATGATCGGCACCTACGTCCTTTCGGCCGGCTTCTACGACGCCTATTTCAACCAGGCGCAGAAGGTTCGCGCGCTGATTGCGCGGGACTTCGACAATGCCTGGACGAAGTGCGACCTGCTGCTAACCCCGACCGCGCCGAGCGCCGCCTTCGGCCTCGGGGAGAAGATGTCCGATCCGCTCGCCATGTATTTGAACGACGTCTTCGCCGTCCCCGCCAGCCTCGCCGGCTTGCCCGCCATCTCGGTCCCCGCCGGCCTCGACGGGCAGGGACTACCGCTCGGCTTGCAGATCATCGGCAAGGCGCTCGACGAGCAAAGCGTGCTCAACGCCGCGCTCGCCTTCGAGGAGCGGGCAGGGTTCACTCATCGCGCGGAGGCCTGGTGGTGAGCGACTATCGCATTCAGGGCGCCACCGGCGAATGGGAGGTCGTGATTGGCCTCGAGGTGCACGCGCAGGTGACCTCCAACGCCAAGCTCTTCTCCGGTGCCTCGACCGAGTTCGGCGCCGAGCCGAACACGCAGGTCGCTTTGGTCGACGCCGCCTTCCCGGGCATGCTTCCGGTGCTCAACGGCGAGTGCATCCGCCAGGCGGTGCGCACCGGCATGGCGCTCGAGGCGAAGATCAACAAATGGTCGCGCTTCGACCGCAAGAATTATTTCTACGCCGATCTGCCGCAGGGCTACCAGATCAGCCAGCTTTATCACCCGCTGGTCGGCGAGGGCGAGATCCACCTCGACCTGGAAAGCGGCGCGACCAAGACGGTCGGGGTCGAGCGCATCCATGTGGAGCAGGATGCGGGCAAGTTGATGCACGATCAGCACCCGTCTTTCTCCTACGTCGATCTCAACCGCAGCGGCGTGGCGCTGATGGAGATCGTGTCGAAGCCTGACATGCGTTCGCCTGAGGAAGCAGGGGCTTATGTTCGCAAGCTCAGAGCGATCCTGCGCTATGTCGGCAGCTGCGACGGCAATATGGAGCAGGGCTCGATGCGCGCCGACGTCAATGTCAGCGTGCGCAAGCCCGGCGCGGAGTTCGGCACGCGCACCGAGACCAAGAACGTCAATTCGGTCCGCTTCATCCAGGCGGTGATCGAGCATGAGGCGCGCCGCCAGGTCGACGTGATCGAGGATGGCGGCACGATCGTCCAGGAGACCCGCCTGTTCGATCCCGACAAGGGCGAGACTCGCTCGCTGCGCTCCAAGGAGGATGCGCACGATTACCGCTATTTCCCCGATCCCGATCTGCTGCCGCTGGAGCTCGGCGACGCCTTCCTCGCGGAATGCCGCGCGAGCCTGCCCGAGCTTCCCGACGCCAAGCGCGCGCGCTACGAGGACGAGCTCGGGATGTCCGCTTACAATGCCGCGGTGCTGACCGCGGACGTTACCACCGCCCGCTGGTTCGAGGCCCTGCTCGACAGGCTGGGGGCCGAGCACGCCCAGCGCGCCTCCAACTGGGTCGCCTCCGAGCTTTTTGGCGCTCTCAACCGTCTCGGCCGCAGCCTTGAGGACAGTCCCGTCACGCCGGAGGGCGCGGCGGAGTTGCTCGCTTTGGTCGCCGACGGCACGCTCTCCGGCACGCTCGCCAAGCAGGTGTTCGAGATCATGCTGGAGACCGGCCAGGGCGCTGCCGCGATCGTCGAGGAGCGCGGGCTCAAGCAGACCTCGGACACCGGCGCGATCGAGGCGGTGATCGCCGAGGTGATCGCCGCCAACCAGGACAAAGTCGCCGAGTATCGCGGCGGCAAGGACAAGCTCTTCGGCTTCTTCGTCGGCCAGGTGATGCGGGTGATGGCGGGCAAGGCCAATCCGGGTGTCGTCAACGAGCTGCTCAAGAAGGCGCTCGGCTAGCCATTTTTGCCCAATCCTGTTATCATTCCTCCCTCAGCCAAAGGGGGAGGCGGCCATGGCGCGCGCAATCCATCTCCTGTTCGGCGTACTCGCTTATCTCGTCTTCTTCGCGACCTTCCTCTACCTGATCGCCTTTGTCGGCGGCCTGCCTTACGTGCCGCGAAGCGTCGATCATGGCGGCGACGTCGCGGGCCTGGTCGTCGCGCTGGCCGTCGATCTCGGGCTCGTTCTGCTGTTCGGCCTGCAGCACAGCGTGATGGCCCGCCAGGGCTTCAAGGCGGCCTGGACCCGCATCGTGCCGGTGCCGGCCGAGCGCAGCACCTACGTGCTCTTCGCCAGCCTCGCGCTGATCGTCATGTTCGTCTTCTGGCACCCGATCCCGGTCGACGTGTGGAACGTCGCCAATCCCTATCTGGCCTATATGCTCTGGGGCCTGTTCGCTCTGGGCTGGCTGATCGTCCTCGTCAGCACCTTCCTGATCAACCATTTCGAGCTGTTCGGGCTTCACCAGGTATGGAACCACGCGCGCGGGCAGGGGATGGCGGAGCCGGTGTTCCGCACGCCCTTGTTCTACGCGCGGGTCCGTCATCCAATCTATGCCGGCTTCGTTCTCGCCTTTTGGGCGACCCCGCGCATGACGATCGGCCATCTCTTCCTCGCCGCCGGAATGACCGTCTACATCCTGATCGCGATCCGCCACGAGGAGCGCGACCTCGTCGCCCTCTTCGGCGATCAATATGAGAATTATCGCGGCAGCGCGGGCATGCTGATCCCGCGGCTGCGCAGGGACGGCTAGAGCAGGCGCATCTGCGCGCCCTGGGGCGGCTCGAAAAGGTCGCGGCGCAAGGGGCGCTTGTGGACGTTGAGGCCGTGCTTCTTCACGGCGCGATCGAAGCGGGCCTTGAGGAGGTCCGCCCAGGCGCCTTGCCCGCGCATGCGGCTGAACCAGTTCGGGTCGTTGTCCTTGCCGCCGCGCATCTGGTTGATGATGTGCATCACCTTGCCCGCGCGCTCGGGATAATGCTCGTCGAGCCAGGCGCGGAACAAAGGGGCGACCTCGTGCGGCAGCCGCACCGGCAGATAGAAGCAGCCGATCGCGCCCGCTTCCGCCGCCGCCTCCACGATATGCTCGAGCTCATGGTCGGTGATCCCCGGCACGACCGGCGCGATCGCCACCCAGGCGGGCACGCCGGCCTCGCTCAGCCGCTTCACCGCCGCGAGCCGCTTGCGCGCGGCGGGCGCGCGCGGCTCCAGCGTGCGCGAGATTTTGGGCTCCAATGACGTTACCGAGAGGGCGACGCTGACCAGGGCCAGCTTCGCCATCTCGCCGAGCAGGTCGAGGTCCATCAGCACCCGGTCCGATTTGGTGGTGATCGTCACCGGATGCTTCGTCTCCACCAGCACTTCGAGCACGGAGCGGGTGATCCGCCATTTGGCCTCGATCGGCTGGTAGGGGTCGGTGTTGGTGCCCATCGCGATCGGGCGGACCTGATAGCCTTGTCTGCCCAGTTCGGCGCGCAGCAGCTTCGCCGCGTCGGGCTTGGCGAACAGCTTCGATTCGAAATCGAGCCCCGGCGAGAGATCGTGAAAGGCGTGGCTCGGCCGGGCGAAGCAGTAGATGCAGCCATGCTCGCAGCCGCGATAGGCGTTGATCGAACGGTCGAAGCCGATGTCCGGCGATTGGTTGCGGGTGATGATCGTGCGGGGATGCTCGACGGTGACGGTCGTCCGTAGCGGCGGCAGCCCCTCGTCCAGCTCCTCGCGCGCGTCGAGCCAGTCGCCGTCGGCCTCGCGCGCCGGCAGGTTGAACCGCGTCGGCGTCCGGTTCTCGGGCGCGCCGCGGCCGGATCGGGCATCGGGTCGCATGCCGAAGGCTTAGGCTTTTGATAGGAACAGATCAAGAACGAATGATCAATCCTGGCCCATGGCGGACTGGCGCGAGCGCGGCGGGATGCGCACCGCCGTGGCGCCGGGGAGACCGGGGAAGCGCGGCCAGAGCCCCTGCGCGAGCGCCCTACGGCTCGCCGAGCTGTCCCCCCCGCGGGCCTCGTAGATCCAGTAGTTGCGCAAGATGATCGGCACGTAGCCGCGGGTTTCCCAATAGGGGATCGATTCGATGTAGAGCAGGGGATCGCTCTGGTCGTAGCGCAGATTCCATTCGCCGATCGGCGCGGGCCCGGCATTGTAGGAAGCGATCACCTTGGGCAGCAGCCCGCCATTCGCCGGCAGGTCGCGCAGATATTCGAGATAGCCCTGGCCGAACTCGACGTTGGTGGTGGGGTCGGTGAGGCGCCCTGGATCGCCCGTCGCCCGGCCCCAGCGAACCAGATCGTTCGCCGTGCCCGGGCGCACCTGCATCAGGCCGCGCGCACCGGCCGGGCTCACCGCGTCAGAGCGGAACTGCGATTCCTGCAAGGCGTGGGCGAAGGCCAGCGAGGAATCGACCCGCCAGCCGCGCGCCGGCCGCCAGCTCGGGGTCGGATAGCGTTCCTCCGGGCCGAAGCGCGCGCCGCGCGGGCCGTTATGGGCGAGGTACATCTGGGTCGCGGTGAGGTTGAGTCGCGCAGCGAGGTGGATCAGCGCCTCGTGGGCCGACGAACTGCCGATCAGCGCCTGGTGGCGGATCACCGAGGCGGCGAGGTCGTTCTCGCCGATCTCGCTGAGCGCGACCGCGGTGCGCGCGTTCTTGAGTCCCTGAAGCGTCCGCCAATCGGCCTCGGTCAGGGTCGTCATGTCCGCGGGCGGCGACCGCCAGGCCAATGTGCTTTGCGCGAGCAGGCCGTAGAAGGTCTCGCCGGCGCGGGCGGCCGAGCGCAAATGCGACTGGACCCGCTCGGGGCGGCCGCCCGCCGTGTCGGCCCGCGCCGCCCAATAATGTCCTGCGGCGGCCAGCTCGGCGTCGCTCGAGCGCTGCGCGACGGTGGAGAAATGCTCGGCGGCGGCGGAATAGTCGGCCATCCGCCAGGCAGAGAGGCCCGCCACCCATTCGGCATGGATTCCATATTCCGTCGGCCCGTGCCGGGCGAGCCCCGCGATCCGGCGCGCTTCCGCGTCATTGCCGTTGAGGTAGTAGACCCAGGCGATGCGCTGCTGGAACGCGGTCCGCGCCTCGTCCGACAGCTCGTCGAGGCGGGTGTTGAGCAGCGACTCCGCCTCGCTCGGCTGGTCGGCGACCAGCAACGGGTTGATCAGCGGCTCGAGCTGGTCGGCGACAATGTCACCGCGGATCGGCCGCGGCCGGGCGCGGCGCGGCTGCCCGGCGAGGCCGTAAAGTCGTTGCTCCTGGGGAATGGCGGGCAGACTCTCGGCGCCGCGCGTGCGGGCGATGCGGGCGAGGTCGTCGGCCTGCGGCAGCTCCGGCGCACGGGCGATGAGGTCGGTGAGCGGCTGAGTCTCCACACGCGGCGAGCCGGGCATCGTGTAGAGCATCGCGCGGGCGATGTTGTGCAGCGGCCCGTCGCGCATGCCGTCGAGCCGCCCGGCGGCGCCGGCCCAGTCCTGCGCCCGAAGCGCGGCGAAGACGGCGCGGTAATTGTCCCGCTCGGAAGCGGTGAGCTGGGCCGGCGCGGAGATGCCCTGCGCCGCGGCAGGCGCGGCGGCGAGCGCCAGCGCGATCCCCACAAGACTCGCTGTCAGCCGCTTCATGGCGTCAGCTCCTCCTTCAGCATCTGCAGATCTTCCCAGACATATTTCTTGAAGGCCGGCCGATCGACCAGCTTCTCCGGCCTGATCGTGACCAAGGTTTTGATCGAACCGGCGGGGGTGACGACCTGATGCCATTTGGCGCGGCCTTCGGCCACGGCGAGGCCGAGCAGCGCCTTGCCGCACAGATCCCCGAACAGGAGCAGAGCCTTTGGCGCGACGAGGCCGACATGATGGCGGGCGATCTCGCCGAGGCGCGCTCCGCTCGCCGCGTCGATCGACCCCGTCGGCGTGCGGGCCGGGGACAGGGGGGCGAGATAGATCGTGTCGCGCCCGCGCCCGATCGCCGCCATCATCCGGTCGAACAGCGCGCCCGCCTCGCCGCCGAGCAGTCCGCCGTCAGTCGAGGGCATGTCGACGAGGACCATCAATCCCGAAGCAGGATCGCCCGCAGGCGTCGCGCGTGGCGCGGCCGGAGAGGCGAGGGGGATGTCCGCGCTGGTCGCGAGCCAGGCCTGGAACGCCTCCAGATTGTCCGGCAGCGCATCCGCAACCGGCGCGGCGCGCGCCGCCGCCTTGGGGTTGAGCCAGTCGTGCGGCACCTCGCCGACAATCGTGTCGACGCCGGCTTCTTCCCACCATTCGAGGGCGCTCGCCGCCCAGCTTACGGCCATGCCGTTTTTCCCCGCTTCTGCCCTGACCGTTGAGTCAGGGTCTGCCGGGCTGGTCAACCGCTTGGCGGCTGTTTATCTGCCAGTCGTTGGCACTTTGCGACGAGGGGAGTCCGGTGAATGGCCGAGCGTGAGTCCATGCCCTACGACGTGGTGATCGTCGGAGCGGGACCCGCGGGCCTGGCCGCCTCGATCCGCCTCAAGCAGCTCGCCAATGAAGCGGGGCGCGAGCTGACCGTCTGCATCCTCGAAAAGGGCTCCGAGGTCGGCGCGCACATCCTCTCCGGCGCGGTGGTCGATCCCCGCGCGCTCGACGAACTGCTGCCCAGCTGGAAGGAGCTCGACAGCCCCCTCACCGTGCCGGTCACCAAGAACGAGCATTGGGTGCTGAGCGAGGGCAAGAAATATTCCTTCCCGCACGTGCTGATGCCGCCCTTCATGTCCAACAAGGGCACCTACACGCTCAGCCTCGGCAACCTGTGCCGCTGGCTCGCCGGCCAGGCCGAGGCGCTCGGCGTCGAGATCTTCCCGGGCTTCCCGGCGGCTGAAGTGCTCTACAACGACGCCGGACCGGCCGCGGGTGCTCGGCGAGGTCGACCTGTTCAGCGCCCAGGTCCTCGTCCACCAGCACGCGATC
>DASQJU010000057.1:0-3750 GCA_035630915.1 Allosphingosinicella sp. | reverse complement strand
TTCCTTTTTGAACCGACCCGCCCGTCCGCTTGCGCAGGGACGCATAAAGCTTAAACCGTCGCGCCATGGACAGGATCATCATCAAAGGCGGCAGGCCGCTCAACGGTCGAATCCCCATTTCGGGTGCAAAGAACGCGGCCCTGACGTTGATGCCGTGCGCGCTGCTCACCGACGAGCCGCTGACGCTGCGCAACCTGCCGCGGCTCGCCGACGTCGACAGCTTCGGCCACCTGCTCAACGAGCTTGGCGTCTCGACCTCGATCGAGGGCGCGCGCAAGGGCGACATCGGCCGGGTGATGACCTTCCGCGCCGCCAACATCGTCTCGACGGTCGCGCCCTACGACATCGTGCGCAAGATGCGCGCCTCGATCCTGGTGCTCGGCCCCCTGCTCGCCCGCACCGGCGAGGCGACCGTCTCGCTGCCCGGCGGCTGTGCGATCGGCACCCGCCCGATCGACCTCCACCTCAAGGCGCTGCAGGCGCTCGGCGCGGAGATCGAGGTCACCGCCGGCTATGTGAAGGCGATCGCGCCCAAGGGCGGGCTCACCGGCGGCACCATCTCCTTCCCGACCGTCTCGGTCGGCGCGACCGAAAATGCGTTGATGGCCGCGGTGCTCGCCAACGGCACGACGGTGATCGAAAATGCGGCGCGCGAGCCCGAGATCACCGACCTCGCCCAATGCCTGATCGCCATGGGCGCGGAGATCGAGGGGCTGAAGAGCGACACGCTGACCATCCACGGCAAGGACCGGCTGCACGGCGCGACCTATGCGGTGATGCCGGATCGGATCGAAGCCGGCTCCTATGCCTGCGCGGCGATGATCACCGGCGGCTCGCTTGAGTTGCTCGGCGCGCGCGAGGAGACGATGCACGCGATCATCTCCGGGCTCGCCGATTCCGGCGCGCTGATCGAGTTCACGAAAAGCGGAATCAAGGTCACCGCCGACCGCGGCCTCAAGCCGCTGTCGCTCTCGACCGCCCCCTTCCCAGCCTTCCCGACCGACATGCAGGCCCAGTTCATGGCCATGCTGGCGCTGGCGGAGGGCACCAGCCTGCTGACCGAGACGATCTTCGAGAATCGCTATATGCACGTGCCCGAACTGGTGCGGATGGGCGCGGACATCGAGGTGCGCGGGCGATCGGCGGTGGTGCGCGGCGTTGGCGGCCTGACCGGCGCGCCGGTGATGGCGACCGACCTTCGCGCGTCGATGAGCCTGGTCCTCGCCGGCCTCGCCGCCGAGGGCGAGACCGAGGTCCACCGCGTTTACCACCTCGACCGCGGCTACGAGCGGCTGGAGGAGAAATTGCAGGCGGTCGGCGCCGAGATCGAGCGCGCCAGCGACGGCTAGAGCGTTTTGGCGAAGCGGTAGGACGTACGCTCGTAGCCGAGCTTCTCGTAGAATGCGTGGGCGCGAAGCCGCTTCACGTTCGACGTCACCTCGACCATGCCGCAGCCCTTCGCCGCCAGCCGCTTTTCGGCTTCGGCAACCAGCGCCGCGCCGATGCCGCCGCCGCGCGCCTCCTCCGCGACGACCATCATCGAGATTCGGCCGACGGGCTTGGGCCGATGGAGCACGGCCGTGATCGCCGTCGTCAGCACGCCGACGATCCCGCCCTTTTCGGCGACGATGGCCGGGGCCTTGGCGAGACGGCTTTTCACCTCGGCGGCGGTGACCTCGTAGCCGAGGGCGACGATCAGCCTGGCGATCGCGGCAGCATCTTCGGGCCTGGCCGAACGGACTCGAAGCTTCGGCTCTGGCTTCGGCTCTGGGGCCGGCTTCGGCCTCCGCGCGCGCTTCGCCGAGCCGACCGAGCTCTTCCAGGTCGACGCCCCATCGCCGCGCAGGAAATCCTCGATCTCGGCAGGCGTCGCCGTGAGCCCGGTCTTGCCGATGCCAAAGACATCGCGGCCGCTCTTGGCATCCTTGAGGCCGAAGCGGCCATGATCGCCCCGGCCGGGCGTGCGCAGGCGCGACTTGATGAGCTTGAAGCCGCGATTGGCGGCGAGCTCGCGCAGCGCCGCGTCGGCTTCCATCACGCCAGCACCTCGATCGTGTGGATCGCGACCCCGACCAGCCCGCCGACCAGGGTGCCGTTGATGCGGATATATTGGAGATCGCGGCCGACCGCGGCTTCGAGCCGATCCGAGATCGTGCGCGCATCCCAGCGGCGCACGGTGTCCGAGACCAGGCGGACGATGCCGTCGCCATAATCGGCGGCGATGCCGACCGCGGCGCGGCGGGCGAAGCGGTTGAGGCCGCGGCGCACGCGCGGGTCGTTCTCGAGCGTGCCGCCGAGCTGGCGCAGCAGATCGCCGACCTGGCCCTCGAGCGCGCCCTGGGGATCGCGCAGGCGGGCGATCATTCCGCCGCGGAGCCGCTCCCAGACCCCGAGCCACCATTGCTCGACCGCCGGATTGTCGAGCACGCCCGCCTTGAGCGCATGGACCCTCTCGCGCATCGCCGGGTCGTGGCGGAGCCGTTCGGCAATGTCGCGCATCGACTCCTCGATCTTCACCCGGAGCGGGTGGCGGGGATCGACGGCGAGCTCGCTGAGCAGCCGGTTGATCGCGTCGATGATCTTGTCGGAGATGGTGGCGTCGAGCCCGGTAAAGCGCAGGATCGTGCCGGAGCGTTCATGGACCATGCGCCGGACGATATCCTCGTTGGCATCGACCAGGCGGGCCACCCAGACCACCGCCTCGTCGAGCAGGGGAATGTGGCGATCCTCGGCGATGGCCGCGTCGAGCGCCTCGCCGATGAGCGGCGCCGCGTCGAAGGCGCGCAGGCGATCGGCGAGCGCGCCCTTCACCATCGTACCGAAACGCTCAGGATCGAGCGCCTCGAACATCCCCTCGAGCATGCGCGCGGCGCCGCGCCAGAGGCGGCCCTGCTGCGGCGGCTCGGCGAGGAAGCGGCCGGCGGCGCCGGCGAGGTCGAGCCGCTGCATCCGCCGCGCGACGACCGAGGGGGTGAGGAAATTGTCCTTGAGGAAATTGGCGAGCGTATCGCCGATCCGGTCCTTGTTGCGCGGCACGATCGCGGTGTGCGGGATGGGGATGCCGAGCGGGTGGCGGAACAAGGCGGTGACCGCGAACCAATCGGCGATGCCGCCGACCAGCCCGGCTTCCGCGAAGGCGCGGACGAAGCCCCAGGCCGGGTGCGCGTCGGCGAGGTTCGAGACCGCGACGAACACCGCCGCCATCCCCGCCAGCATCGCCGTCGCCAGCGCCCGCATCCCACGCGCATCGCGTTGGGTGGGGGTGGGGAAGCCGCTCATACCCTTCATTATGCTGCGGATGCGGGCGGGTTCAATGGTGCATTCACTCGAAAATCAGACCAATATTCGGTGCCATGGCATTGCTTATTGACACCGCAATTACTTCGGCAGAGCTTCGATTTGCCAATGTCGCCAAACAGGGAGGATAAGTCATGAGGATGCCAGGCAAGACTGCTAAAAAGGCCCTGCTTACAGTGGGGGTTCTGCTCTTGAGCAGCTTGGGGGCGGGCGTCGCCTATGCGTATGAGACATGTCCCGCAATCTGCAGCGAAAGCTGCGACACCTATTATTGCGAATTCCAGCAATGGCTGGCGGGCTGCGCCCGGCGCATTTGCGAATAGAGTTCCGCCGAACTGGAATGCGGGTGACGAACTGAGGCGCGATGCCCTCAATTCGTCATTCCGCGGGTTGCGCCGCGGGCGGCGCTGCATCTTGCCGCGGGTGGCTGACCCAGCGGCGCGGGCGCGGGGT
>DASQJU010000056.1:0-2914 GCA_035630915.1 Allosphingosinicella sp. | reverse complement strand
GTGGGGGAAATCGCATTTCGATATGCGTGACGCCAACGAAACTCTCGACAGATGGTATAAGCACAGCTTATATATGCGGCTATGGCTCGCCTGCCTCCCCTGAGCGCCGTTCGGGTCTTCGAATCGGCGGCGCGCCGCCAGAATTTCACCCAGGCCGCAGGCGAGCTGGGAATGACCCAGGCCGCCGTCAGTTATCAAATTCGCTTGTTGGAAGAACGGCTTGGGGTTCCGCTCTTTTCGCGCGCCAAAGGTCGCGTGACGCTGACCGACGCGGGGCGCCGGATCGCCCCGCTCGTCGCCAGCGCCTTCGAGACGCTCGAGGACGCCTTTTCAGGGCTGGTGGCCGAGGATCAGGCGCTGCTTTCGATCAGCACCGCGCAGACCATCGCCACCGCCTGGCTGGCCCCGCGGCTCGGCGGCTTCCAGATCCGCCATCCCGATCTCGCCGTGCGGTTGAGCAGCGACAACAAGCTGATCGATTTCTCGACCGGCGAATATCATGCCACCGTGCGCGCCGGTCGCGGCGACTGGCCGGGGCTCAAATGCCATTTCCTGTTCCGCCTCCACTACAGCCCGATCTGCAGCGCCGATTTCGCTTCGCTCCACAAGCTCGAGCGACCCGAGCAGCTGCTGAATGTGCCGCGGCTCAGCCCCGCCGATGATTGGTGGACCTCATGGTTCTGCGACATGAACGTCGCGGCCCGGCAAGGCGCGTCCGATTCGGGTCTCGTCCTCGACAATCAGGTGATGGAGGCCAATGCCGCTTTCGCCGGCGCCGGCATTGCGATGATGAGCCCCATGTTCTGGCGCATCGAGCTCGCGGAGGGGCGGCTGGTGCAGCCTTTCGAGCATGTCCACGTCACCGATCGCGCCTTCTTCCTCTGCTATCCGGAAGGGCGTCGCAACCAGCCCAAGATCGTCGCCTTCCGCGACTGGATCCTGGCCGAGGCGGAGGCAGAAAAGACGCGCGGGCCGGCCGAGGTCTTCCGCCCGCTCGCCTGACCGGTTAGCGTCGGGCCGTGGCTGACTCCCATAACCACGCCCATGGCGGCCATCATCACGGGCATGGCCACAGCCATGCGCCGGCCGATTTCGGTTGGGCCTTCGCGGTCGGCATCGCGCTCAACCTCGGCTTCGTCGGGGTCGAGGCGGCCTACGGCTTCTGGGCCAATTCCATGGCGCTGCTCGCGGACGCGGGACACAATCTTTCCGACGTGCTCGGGCTCGCCACCGCCTGGGTCGGCGCGATCCTGGCCAAAAGGCCGCCGTCCCGCCGGTTCAGTTATGGCTTGAGAGCGTCATCAATCCTCGCCGCGCTCGCCAATTCGGTGCTGCTGCTGATCGCGGTGGCCTTCATCGCCTATCACGCCGTGTTCCGGCTGATCATCCCGGACCTGGTCGAGGGCGAGACGGTGACGATCGTCGCGGGCATCGGCATCGTCATCAACGGCGCGACGGCCTTGATGTTCGCCCGCGGGCGCAGCAGCGACATCAACATCCGCGGCGCCTATCTTCACATGGTCGCAGATGCGCTCGTTTCCGCCGGCGTGGTGGTGGCCGGCATCCTCATCGCCACGACCGGCTGGCTCTGGGTCGATCCGGTGGCCAGCCTGATCGTCGCCCTGCTGATTCTCGTCGCCGGCGCGGACCTGCTGCGCGAATCGGTGACGATGGCGCTCGCCGGCGTGCCACGCGGTATCGATCCCGAAGCGGTCGAGGCGCATCTGCTGTCGCGGCCCGGCGTGGTGGCGATCCACGATCTTCACATCTGGCCGATGAGCACGACGGAGTTCGCGCTGACCGCCCATCTCGTCATCCCCAGCGGCTTTCCCGGGGACGCCTTCCTCGCCGGCTGCGCCCACGACGTCGAGCACCATTTCGGCATCGGTCACGCGACCTTCCAGGTCGAGACTGGCGAGGATTGCGCCCTGGAGCCCGCGGAGCGGGTCTAGAAAGTCGGGGGCGGCGGCGTGGCGCCGAAGCCATGCGAGGACTGGCAACGCGCCGTCCGCAGCCGCCCCCCTTCCCCTTCACCCGGCGAAGGGGAGAAGGCTGATCAGGCCGCCGTTTCCGCCGCCGACGCCTTGGGGAACCAGCGCCGCCGGACGTAACGCACGATCAGCCAGATGAGGCCGAGCGCGAGCGCCCAGGGCAGCAGGGTGATGATGATGATCAGCAGCATCGTCGCCCCGTCCGCGAAATTCTCGCCGGCGCGCTCGAGCGACTGCTTGATTGTCGGGCGCTGGGCGAAGCCGGGGACGAGGTCGCCCGAGCCGTAGCGGAACACCATCGGCGTGGTGGCGAGGCTTTCCTGCTGGTCCTCGCGCGTCTGGCGCAGCGCCGCGATCTGTTGGCGGAGCTGCTGCGCCTCGTAAGCGAGCCGCTCGCGCTCGGAGGCCGAGATGCGCCCGGCAAGACGGCCTTCGATCCGGGCGAGCTCGGCCTGCAGTTCGGCGAGGCTGCGACCGGCCTGGCGGATCGCGGTGCCGACATCGATGCCGCTGATCTCGCTCTCGGTCAGCATGCCTTCGGCGCGGACCACGGCACCGACGCCGTCGCGGCCGAAGGCGCGGGCAAGGGCCGGATCGAGCTTGAACGCGAGCATCGCCTCGATGTCGCGGTCGTTGACCACGCGATAGTACATGCCGGTGATCCGGCAGCGCGCGACCGTCAGCCGCTCGCACATCAGCGCGTGCTGCTCCTGCACCTCGGAGATGCGCGGGGCGGCGAGGCGGAAGGCGTAGCGATAGTTAAAGGCGACCCCGGGCGCGGCGCTCACGCCGACATTGGGGCCGGCGGCGGCGCGCTCGGCCTGGCCGCCCCGCGGTTCGGCCTGGAAATCCGGCGCCGCCATGTCGGCCGACGCGTTCGACATCGAGTCGGACGGCGGCGACACCGATTCGGGCGATCGCTC
>DASQJU010000055.1:0-8063 GCA_035630915.1 Allosphingosinicella sp. | reverse complement strand
GCGGCGGCACCGTTCTGGTCACCCTCGAACCATGCGCGCACACCGGGCGCACCAGGCCGTGCACCGACGCACTGCTGGCCGCCGGAGCAGGTGATCGGATCGAGCCTGAAGCTCAGGCTGGAAACGCGCGACGGCCGGCTGGAGCTGATCAAGGAATCCGAGCTCGACTGCTACAACGACCGCGAGGTCAAGGTGAAGAACATCGCCCTGCACATCGGCCGGCGTCCGATTCTCGCCTTCGGCAATTCGGACGGCGACTTCGCGATGCTGCGCTACTGCCTGGGCGGCGATGGCGCGCGGCTCGCTTTGCTGCTGCATCACGACGATGCCGAGCGGGAGTTCGCCTACGATCGTGCGTTTCGCCTCAGCCCGCTCGCGGAGGCGCTCGACAAGGCCAGGGATTGCGGAATCACCGTGGTCGGCATGAAGGATACCTGGAACACGGTCTTCGTCCCCGACGAGGCCTGAGGCACCGCGCCCGGCGGCTTCGCCCTGTGCAGGACAGCGAAGAGGGGCCCTCAGGGGGCTGAGGACCCCTCCCGTCGCCTGCACCGCCAAGCGCTGTCAGCAAGGCGGCGCCAGGTTCAGCCTTCCCTTGGCAGGGAGATGACAGAATGGGATGGGCGCGCGGAGCGGCATATCGGGATAAATACTGAGGCGGCCCGCTTCGGTCCCGGATCCGCCACTTTCCATCACACCTGCGGCGGTCGGATCACGCAACGAAACCCGATATGCGAGGTCGACGTGTCGATCGGGTGGGCGTGCCGCGCCGCGGGCCGGTAGCGCCGGCAGTGATTTGGGGCGCAGAGATGCGAGCCGCCCTTCAGCACCCGGCGGGGAACCTGGAGCGGATCCTCCGGCGCAATGCTCGCCCAGCGCTTGACCGTGCAGCAGACCTTGCTCGGTTCATTGGGCGGATGGAGCGCCCACCAGTCGGCGGTCCATTCCCAGACGTTGCCGATCATATCGACCAGGCCGTAGCCGTTGGGCGGGAAGGCGCCGACTGGCGAGGTCCGCGTCCAGCCGTCCTTCCCGGTGTTGGCGAAGGGGAATGTCCCCTGCCAGGTGTTCGCCTGCGGCACACCCCCGGGTTCGAGCTCGTCGCCCCAGGCAAATTCGGCATCGTTGAGCCCGCCTTTCGCGGCAAACTCCCACTCCCGCTCGCTCGGGAGCTCGGTCCCGGCCCAGGCGGCATAGGCCTCGATGTCGACCAGGGCGACGTGGACCACCGGGTGATCGTCGAGCCCGTCGAGGGAGCTTTGCGGGCCGATCGGATGGCGCCAGTCCGCGCCGTGAACGAACGCCCACCACAGGTGCGGCTGATCGAGCGGGATGGGCCGGGTGCTGGGGATGAAGACCATCGATCCGGCGACCAGATTCTCCGCCGGCGCGTCCGGGAAATCCTCGGCGCGCGGCGCGCATTCGGCGAAGGTGACATAATCGGTGGCCGCGACGAAGCGGGCGAATTCCCGGTTGGTGACCAAGGTGCGGTCGATCCAGAAGCCCTCGGTCCGCACCCGCCGCCGCGGCCGTTCCTCGGCATAATGGCGATCGGAGCCCATCAGGAAGGCGCCGCCCTCGATCCAGACCATATCGCGGTCCACGGCGATCCGCTCCAGCTCGTCCCGGCTTCGCACTGGCGAGCCGCCTTGCGGCTCGGAGGTGCCCGTCTCCGATTCAGATAGGGCAATTCTAAACGCGGCTTCGTTCATGTTGCGGGCCCCCGGCTGTTCAAAATCCCATTGGTCATTCAACCGTTCCCGCCACTGCCTCCCATATTCTCCGGGCCGGAATTCCGCCGAAATTTCGGCCGGATCGGGGGGGAGGTCCATCGGGGAAAGGCCCGAGCCGCGCGGTCCGCGGCCGGATTCACGACAAGAGATCGCCGGTATTCGCCCCTAAGGAAGCCGAATTTCGCGACCACGCGGGCCGGCGGTCCAGCGACGACCGCAACCCCGAGAAAATCCAGCATACCCTCCGGATTCATCCCGATGGAGGCGGATCGCGCGCATGGCCATTAGGGCGTCTCTAAGAACGAGAAAGGACACAATGATGCGTTCCTCCTTCGTATCGGCGCTTGCCGCCATCAGCCTCATCGCTGCGCCGACGGCTTCGATCGCCGCGACGTCCGGGAGCGCAGCCCCGCTGTCGATCGGCAACAGTCCGGCTGCCCGGGCGAGTGCCGGCCTGCAAAACGAGAATCGCCTTGACGAGACCGGCTACATCCTCGTCGGTGTCGGAGCTGTAGCCCTGATCATCCTCTTCTTCGTCCTGATCGACGACGACGACGATTCCGACAGCCCGTAAGCGGCGCAGATATCGGTCGGGGGTTCGAGGAGCGGCTGGCGATGGTGCCGGATGCAGGAATCGAACCCGCGACCTTCGGTTTACAAAACCGCTGCTCTACCAGCTGAGCTAATCCGGCCCGCACGCATGCCGCCCAAATGGGCTAAGCGATGCCGAACGTCCAGCCCTCGGTTCGCGCCAGTTCGGCCGTGAGGCCCCGCGGCGCGAACGCATCGGCCTCTTCCATCGCCAGCGCACGCATCCCGGCGGCGGTGACCAGCGCGTCCGTCTGATGATCGTTGGGATCGAAGCGCAGCCGGGCAGGCGCGCTTCCGAGGCCTTTCAAAGCGCGATTGAGCTCCACCCGCGACCTGAGCTTGGTTCCCGACATGCCGGCGCGTCGCAGATAGATGCGCGTGTAGATCTCGGCCACGACGCTGCCCCGCGCGGGGAGCGCATCCATCGGCCAGATCGCGACCTTGCCGTCGAGACGGTGAAGCAGCCGCATGCCCGAAAAGCTCGCCTTGGCGACCTGCGCGGCGCCGATCGCGTCATAGGCGCTCGCGGTCTTGCGACCGCCCATTTCGTTGAGCTGCCGATCGCAGGCGCGGAAATGCATGAAGCGCGCTTTCTCGCCGTCGGCCGCGCCGAAATAGAAATGGCGGCGGTGCGATCGCTCGAGAAAGCTCGCGGCGCCCAGATCCTCGTCATCGCTCGAGGCATCGACATAGGCCCAGAAGGCCCTGGCGTCGGCGGGAACGCCCGTTTCCCCCGGCAGATACTCGCCGCGTTCGGCGATCGGGGGCGCGAAGCTGAAGTCGAACCCGAACAGGGTCGGCGCCTCGGCCGCAGTCTCGAGCAGCCAGTCGAGCACCTCAGCGCGCGACCAGACATGGCCGGGGCGTACCAGGCGGGGCGCTTCATCGCCGGCGCCCGCCATGGCGATGGCGATGCCTTTGTGCTTCTTTCCCTTGGCGCCCGACCAGTCGATCGCGGCGAACCGTGCGAACCGCGTCACTTTCGCTTCCGCGGCCTCGCTTTGGGCTTGGCGGCGGTCCAGTCGCGCGAGCGCTCGATCATCGCTCGGACGCGCTCGGGATCGGCGCTGCCGAAGCGGATCAGGACGGCAGGCCAGCCTTCGTAATGCGGCGTCTGCCAGAAGGTGTCGGGATCGGTCTCCTTGAGCATCTCGACCGTGTCGAGGTCGATCGCGATGCCGAACGAGGTCAGGTCCTCATGGCCGGTATAGAGGAAGGCGCGGCCGTTCGAGGCGACCTTGACCGCCGGCTTGCCGTAGCTGGTCGAAAGCTCGGTGTCCGGCAGGGTCAGCGCGTAGGCGACGGCATCTTCGAAGCTGTCGATCGATTCAGCCATCGCCCTTGGCCTTCCGCTGCTCCTCCCACCAGGCCATCCGCTCGGCGACGCGCTTCTCGAAGCCGCGGTCGGTCGGCGTGTAGAAGGTCTGCGGCGCCATCTCCTCGGGCCAGTAATTGTCGCCCGAAAAGCCGCCCTCGGCGTCGTGATCATATTGATAGCCCTTGCCGTAGCCGATCTGCTTCATCAGCTTGGTCGGCGCGTTGAGGATGTTCTTGGGCGGCATCAGCGAGCCGGTGTCCTTTGCGCTTCGCCAGGCGGCCTTCTGCGCCATGTAGGTGGCGTTCGATTTGGGCGCGGTGGCGAGGTAGAGGCAGGCCTGGACGATCGCCAGCTCCCCCTCGGGCGAACCGAGGAAATCGTAGGTGTCCTTGGCGGCGATGCACTGGACCAGGGCATTGGGGTCGGCGAGGCCGATATCCTCGCTCGCCGCGCGAGTCAGGCGGCGGAGCAGGTAGAGCGGCTCCTCGCCGGCGGTCAGCATCCTTGCGAGATAGTAGAGCGCCGCCTGCGGGTCGGATCCGCGGATCGCTTTGTGCAGCGCCGAGATGAGGTTGTAATGGCCCTCGCGGTCCTTGTCGTAGACCGCGACGCGGCGATGGAGCAAAGCGGCCAGCTCCGCCGGCGCCAGCGGTTCGGTGAGCTCGATCGAAAACAGCGTTTCGGCCTGGTTGAGCAGGAAGCGGCCGTCGCCGTCGGCGGTGGCGATCAGCGCCTCGCGGGCCTCGGGCGTCAGCGGCAGGGGGCGGCCGATCAAGTCCTCGGCGCGGTCGAGCAGCTTGCCGAGCGCCGCCGCATCGAGCCGGTTGAGGATCAGCACCTGGCCGCGCGAGAGCAAAGCGGCGTTGAGCTCGAAGCTCGGATTTTCGGTCGTCGCGCCGACCAGCACCACGGTGCCGTCCTCGACGAAGGGCAGGAAGCCGTCCTGCTGGGCGCGGTTGAAGCGGTGAATTTCGTCCACGAAGAGCAGGGTGTGCCGGCCGAGCTTCCGATGCTCGCGCGCCTCGGCGAACACCTTCTTGAGATCGGCGACGCCCGAGAAGACCGCGGAAATGGCGACGAAGCGCATGCCCACGGCGTCCGCGAGCAGCCGGGCGATCGTCGTCTTGCCGGTGCCGGGCGGCCCCCAGAGGATCATCGAGGCGAGCTTGCCCGCCGCCACCATCCGCCCGATCGCCCCGTCCTGTCCGGTCAGATGCTCCTGCCCGACCACGTCCTCGAGCCGTTGCGGGCGGAGGCGGTCGGCCAGCGGTGCGTCTTCGCTCGGCGGCGCGTGAGCGTCGCTCGGGGGCGGGTCGTCCTGAAAAAGATCAGCCACCAGGCGCGCTTAGAACCGCGCCCGGCCGATCGCAATCGTCGCGTCCGGGCCGTATTGCGGGCGCGAAGTCGCCGGGCGGGCGCTGACCAGCGGTGCCGCGGCCGGTGGCAGGCCGCTGCGCGTGCCGATGATGGTGACGTCGATCGGGTCGGGCGTGCCGATGACGACGTCCAGCTCCGCGCCGTCGCACGCCCGACCCACGCAGCGGACGTAATATTTGTCGCTGTCCTGGCCCTGCCCGAAGCGTGGAAGGAACGCCCCTGCGCCGGCCGCCTGCAGGCGCGCGGCGGGCGGGGCGATCAAGGAGACGCTCTCCGCGCCATTGGCGGCGATGCGCAGCCGGACCCGCCGGCCGCCCTCGACCGGGGCCTGGCCGACGACGGCGACACTCGGCACCGGAACCGGGGTCGCCGGCGCCGGCGCGGCCCAGCGGCGGCGGGTCGTGTAGGGCATCTCCGTCCGCTCCCACGCGGCGTCGAACGGCACCGGGGCGCCGTCATTGTTGACCGCGAACCGCCCGGCCTGCGCCGCCTCGTCCCAGGCATATTCGATGGTGAAGAGCTGCTGGCGGTCCTGGCTGTAGGCGGGGGCGAGGCCGGCGCCGAGCCAGGCGAGCAGCGCGAGGGCGGCGGGAATGCGGGCCTGCCCGAAGAGCGGTCGAAGCTCGATCAGCGCGGGGAGCATGATGAGGCCGCCCAGGGGAGCGAAGGCCCAGAAGGGGCCGCCGTTCATGAGGATCTCGAACAGGTCCAGGGCCGGCCCGAACGTCAGGTAGAGCAGCAAGGCGGCGATGATCGCCCCGGCCTTTTCGGACCAGGCGATCCAGCGCTTTGCCGCCATGCCGAGCGCCGCGACGAGCGGCGGCAGCAGGAAGTAGATCGCCCCGCCCGTGGCCACGAAGCAGAGCGCAGCGCCGAGCAGCATGAACAGCAGCCAGAAGGCGGCGCGCAGCCGGGTCCGCTCGGCGGTGCGCGCAATGAACAGCAAAGCGAGGACGCAGGCGGCGAGCGCGGTCGCGTAAACCGCCGTGGTCGTCGCGATTGGATAGGCGCGCCAATAATCGCCGGGGCGCAGGAACTGGACGATCCAGTGGCCGGCGAAGGCGAGGGCCGCTGATCCGGCCAAGCCCACGGCCATCGTCAGCAACGGCCGGCCGAGCGCCTGCCGCTGCCACGCCTCGCGCATGAAGAAGATCAGCAGCACGCCCAGGAGCACCAGCCCGAACGTCATCGGCAGGACGACCAGGACCCGGCCGACAATGTCGGTGTAGAGCCGCTCGCCCGGCACCGCGGGCGTCGCCGCCGTCGCCGCGACGGCCTCGGTCACCGCCAGCGCCTGAGCGCCCATATGCTGCAGGCTGCGCCGGTCGAGCGCGGCGAGGGTGTCGCCCGCGCTGTGGTAGCGGGTCTCGTTGCCGATCACCGCGAAGTTGAGGATCGTCCACGGCATGGCGTCGAACACCGCCACGTCGGTCGAATTGGGGATCAGGGCGTAGAGCCCGGTCGAGAGCGAGTTGGCGACGGGCCGCGGCGCGGCGCGGTAGAGCGCGATCGCCGATCCGTTCGGCCGGCTGGTCTCGAACATGATCGCCGGTCCCTCCACGCCGCGCGATTCTAGGTTGATGACCGTCTCCACCTGCGCCGCAATCGGATCGCGCTCGAGGAAGGCGCGGGCGCCGAGCAGGCCCATTTCCTCGCCTTCGTCGATCAGGAAGGTGACCGGCCGGGCGAGGGGCCTCCCGCGCAGGTTCTCGGCGATCTCCAGCATGGTCGCGACGCCGATCCCGTCGTCCGACGCGCCGGGCCCCGCGAAGGTGGAATCGTAATGGGAGACGAGCAGCAGATGGCGCCCTTGCGCGGGCCCGATCGTCGCCACCAGATTGCGCACGCGGGCGCAGCTCACCGAGCGGTTGCGGCGGAAGCTGTTGCAGGCGAAATCGTCGGTCACGCGCGGATTGAGGCCGGCCGCGCGCATCTCGGCGATCAGACGGTCCCGAACGGCGTCGCCCGCCGCGCTGTCGGCCGGGTGGGGGCGCTCGTCGCCGAGCACCCGGGCGAGCCGCTCGGCCGCGCGATCGGCGTTGAAGCCCGTCGCCGAAGGGGAGGGAAGGGTGACGAGCGCGCCCTTGAGCGCCATCGCCGCCAGCAATGCCAGCGCCGCGATCAAAGCCAGTCCAGCCTGCTTCATGCGCCCCCCTGTTGAAGGGCGCATAGCAGATGCGAGGGCCGCCCCCTAGCCGGGCGGTAGCGCGCTTCGGTCGACCAGCCGGGTGTAGAGGTGCCAGGTCGCGTAGCCGAGCCAGGGCAGCACCACCGCGAGGCCGACGAAGGCCGGCAGCGAGCCCAGGAAGAGCAGGACCGCGACGGTCAGGCCCCAGCGGGCCATCATCGCCTTGTTCGCCTTCACCGCGCGCACCGAGGTGGCGAGCGCGGTCCTTGTGTCGACGTCGCGATCCACCAGCATCGGCAGCGAGACGACGCTGAGGCTCAGCACGAGGATCGCGAAGCCGAGCCCGGCGAGGTTGCCGAACACGATCAGCGCCCAGCCGCCCGGCGTGGTGAAAAGGTCGGTCAGGAAGGCGCCGACGGAAGCCGGCGTGCCCCCCATGAACGCCTCGTAGAGCGCGCCCGCGGTCGCGATCCAGGCGAGGAAGATGGCGAGCAGCAGCGCCGAGACGGTGACGATCGCTTCCCAGGCCGGACGCTTGGGCACGTCGAGGAAATGGGACCAGCCGGCGTCGAGCCCGGCCTCGCGGCGGCGGGCGAGCTCGTAAAAGCCGAGCGCCGCCACCGGGCCCATCAGCGCGACGCCGGCGGCGACCGGGAAGAAGAAGGGCGTGAGCGAAGCCCCCAGCGCGCCGACCGCGGCGAACAGGCCGATCACGGTGTAGATCAGCCCGGCGAAGAGCAGGTCTCCGCGCTTCTCGAGAAAGTCGCCCATCCCGTCGCGCAGGGACGCGTTGAGATCGGCCGCGCCGATCGTGCGGACGGGGATGTCGGGAACGGTTGAAGCGGAATCGAGGCGATGGGTGATGGCCATGGAACACCCTCCTGCGAGTCTCGTCATAGCAGAAACGTGGGTAAGG
>DASQJU010000054.1:0-6179 GCA_035630915.1 Allosphingosinicella sp. | reverse complement strand
ATGTACGATCGCTTCGGTTATCCGGGCCTGTTCGCGGCCTATAATGCTGGACCGGCGCGCTACGCCGAGCACCTGAGCCGCGGCCGCCGGCTGCCTTCGGAAACCGTTGCTTATGTCGCTCAGATCGCCGGTGACGCGCCTGCCTCCCGGCCGCACGCGCGCCCTGTCGCGCTGGCGTCCGCAGGGGGCGATCGCCCTTCACTGTTCGCGGTGCGCGCCGAGCGGCAATTGCAATCAGGCGCTGCGCAAGCGGCTCCGGATCGGGCGGCGCCCTCCTTGTTCTTCGCGCTGCGCGGTGCGGACCGGCCGTGACCATCTTCCGACCCTGCTGATCGAGCCAGGGGCGAGGAGAGTGGAGGCGGCGGTCGCGCTGGCGCCCAGCGGAGATTCGAATATGTCGCGTCAATCAGCCCCGTCCGATCTCGAGAAGGAAGCGCGCCTGCTTGTCGAGCGCCTGGGCGGCCGCTGGACCGGCAATGGCGGACTCTGCCGATGCCCCGCGCATGATGATCGAACGCCGTCGCTCAGCGTTCGGCCCGGGCGGACACGCCTCCTTCTGCACTGCTTTGCCGGTTGCGATGCCGCTCGGATCCTGGCCACGCTCACTTCCGCACGGCTGCTCGAGCCGGGGGCGCCGGCCGCCGCCGACTTCGTGCACGCGGATCGCGACCGGCCGGACTTGCAGGCCGCGGCGCTGCGGCTGTGGGGGTCCGGGCGCGGCATCCTCGGTACGCCGGCGGAGCTTTACCTTGCCGGTCGCGGGCTTCGAACGGACTCCGATGAACTTCGGTTCCGCGCGCGCACGCCGGACGGCCCCAAGCCTCTGACCCGTTTCCGTCCTGCCCTGATCGCGGCCGTTCGCGACGGCAGCGGCCTGGTCGGGGTGCACCGGACCTTCCTGACCCTGGACGGTGCCGGTACCGTGCGCGTGCGCATGAGGAGCGGCCTCGGCCGGTTCGACCGAGGCGCGGTCCGTCTCGGCGGACCGGGTCCAAAGCTCGGCCTCGCGGAGGGAATCGAGACCGCCTTGTCGGCGACGGCATTGTTCGGGCTGCCCTGCTGGGCGACTCTCGGCACGGAGCGATTCGCGCTCGTCGCGATCCCGCCGACGGTCACCGAACTGCTCCTCTTCCTCGACAACGACACGGGCGGCCGCCGCGCCGAGGCGCTCGCGCGGGCCGCCAATCCGGACATTCCAGCGATCGAGGCTCTTTATCCCGACCGTGCGGGCGACGACTGGAACGACGTGCTTATGGCGTCGGCCTTGGGCGAGGCGCGAGAGAGGAGAGGAGGCGGCTGACTTGCGACCCGGGTCGGCAATGTCGCGGTCCCGGGCCGGAGACACGCAATGGCCACCTCTTTCTCGCCCGTCGCCACCGCGCCGCTGCACGTCGACGTCGCGCGCGCCCTCCTCGAAGATCTTCGCGGCGGGGACGCCGTCGACCGAGGCCGGCTGCGCCAGCTGTTCGAGCAGGCGACCGGGCGAACCGACGCCAGCGGCGCCTGGTCGATGCGGCAGGCTTATGATGCGCTCGAGCTCGCGCAGGTCCTATACATCCTCGACGCCAGGTGTCCCCTGGTCGCGCCCGATCCGGGCGAGACGCTGGCCAGGCTCACCGCCTTGGCCGCGCTTCTCCCGGTGCAAAGCTATCGGTCCGAGAGCCAGGTCGCGCTTCAGCAATTCTCGACGCCGCCCGCGCTCGCCTTTCTGGCCGCCCGCGCGGGCCGGCCCGAACGGGACGATCTCCTGCTCGAGCCGTCCGCGGGCAACGGACTGCTCGCCTGCTGGGCAGCGCGGAGCGGATGCCGCATCCTCCTCAACGAGCTGGACAAAAATCGGCTCGCCAGCCTCGAAGAGGCCTTTCCGGCAGCACAGCTCTCCGCCCATGACGGCGAGCTGATCGACGATCTCCTCGCGCCGGACCGCCGGCCGGGCCTCGTCCTCATGAATCCGCCTTTCGCGCGCAGCGACGGCCGCGGCGAGGATCCTCATGCCGGAGCCCGCCACCTGCTCGCCGCCCTTGCCCGACTCTCGCCGGGCGGGCGGCTGGTCGCGATCATGCCGGAAAGCTTCGGCGCCACGGGTTCCGGGCGCGAGCTTCGTTCCCGGGCCGGGCGGCAGGCGGGGCAGCGGCTCGACGCCCTGATCGCACCCGGCGCCTTCGCCCGACACGGCACCGGGGTCGCCGTTCGCCTAGTCGTGTTCGACAAGATCGAAGGCCCTGCGGCCGAACCGGTCTCGCTTCGTGTCGACGCGCTTGAGGCGCTGATCCCCGCTATCGACGCGCTTCCCCCGTGCGGCGGCGTCGATGCCGCGCAGCCCAGGGCCAACCCGCTCGCCATGTTCCGCCGTTCCGCTTCGGCGGCGGTGCCGCCCGTCCCGCGTACCGGCGCGGGCGGTGCGGCCGCCCCGTCCGCCTCGTGCACGCCGCTATTCTATCGCGTGCTCGAGGAGCCTGCCGCCGCGCAGGAGCAGGTCGGCATCTATCTTCCCTACCGGCCCAGCCGCGTTCTCATCGACGGCGCCGCCCCGCATCCGACGCCGCTTGTCGAATCGTTGGCCATGGGCTCGATCGCGGCGCCGAAGCCCGATCATGTGCCCATCTTGCCCGAGCGGCTGGCGGGCGACGGCCTGCTCTCGGAGGCCCAGCTCGAGACGCTTATCTATGCGGGCTCGGCCTTCGCGCGTGATCTGCCCGGCCGTTTCCTGCCCGTCGACGAGGGGTGCGATCTCGAGGCGTCGGACGATGGCGGTGACGTCTATCGCGCGGGATATTTTCTCGGCGACGGCACCGGCGCGGGAAAGGGCCGTCAGGTCGCCGGAATCATCCTCGATCAGTGGCTGCGCGGGAATAGGCGCCACATCTGGATCAGCAAGAACGAGACGCTCCTGGAAGACGCAAGGCGCGACTGGTCGGCGCTCGGCGGCCTCGCGCTCGACATCCAGCCTTTGTCCCAGTGGAAGCTCGGCGCGCCGGTCGAGATGGACGCCGGCATCCTCTTCGTGACCTATCCGACCTTGCGCTCCGGCCGGACGGACGCGACGCGGCTTCGACAGATCGTCGATTGGGCCGATCCGGGCTTCGAGGGCGTGATCGCGTTCGACGAAGCCCATGCGATGGCCAACGCCGCCGGCGGGGAGGGCTCTCGCGGCAAGGTGAAGGGCTCGGAGCAGGGCATCGCCGGCATTCGCCTGCAGAACCTGCTGCCGCGAGCGCGCATCCTCTACGCCTCGGCGACCGGCGCCTCCGACGTCAACAATCTCGCTTACGCCGCCCGGCTCGGCCTCTGGGGTCCCGAGACCGCTTTCGCCGACCGGACGCAGTTCGTCGGTTCGATCCGCCAGGGCGGCATCGCCGCGATGGAGCTGGTCGCGCGCGACCTGAAGGCGCTCGGCCTCTACGCGGCCCGCGCCTTGTCCTTCGCCGGCGTCGAATATGACGTGCTCGAGCACCGGCTCACGCCGGAGCAGATCGACATCTACGACAGCTATGCCGACGCCTGGGGCATCATCCACGCCAATCTGGAGACGGCACTGGAAGCGACCCGGGTGACCGACGCGGCGACCGGCGCGACCCTCAACGCAAACGCCAAGTCGGCCGCTCTGTCCCGGTTCGAGGGGACCAAGCAGCGCTTCTTCGCCCAATTGCTGCTGTCGATGAAGCTGCCGAGCCTGATCCCGGCGATCGAGGGCGATGCCGCGGCCGGCCAGGCGGTGGTGATCCAGCTCGTCTCCACCGCCGAAGCGATGCTCGACCGAAGGCTCGCGGATCTCACCGCCGACGAGCGCGAAGCGCTGGAACTGGATCTGAGCCCTCGTGATTATGTGATCGACTATTTGCAGGCGGCTTTCCCGACCCGGCAGATGCGCGTCTTCACCGATGCCGAAGGCAATGCCCGCTCCGAGCCGATGTCCGACGAAGAGGGCCGCCCCGTTCACTGCCAGGCGGCCCTTCGCGCGCGGGACGCATTGGTCGAGCAGCTCTGCGCGCTTCCGCCGATCGGCACCGCGCTTGACACCCTGATCGAGCGGTTCGGCGCCGGGCAGGTGGCGGAGGTGACCGGTCGAAGCCGGCGGCTCGTCGTCGGCCTAGACGGGCGCCAGAAGCTGGAGAACCGCACCCCTCGCTCGAACCTGCGCGAGACCGACGCGTTCATGCGGGGCCACAAGAAGATCCTGGTCTTCTCGGACGCGGGCGGAACCGGGCGAAGCTATCATGCCTGCCTCGGCGCCGCCAACCAGGCGCGCCGAATCCATTATCTGCTCGAGCCGGGCTGGCGGGCCGACGCCGCCATTCAGGGGCTCGGGCGGACCCACCGCACCCGCCAGGCTTCGGCACCCATGTTCCGGCCCGTCACCACCGACGTGCGCGGCGAGCGCCGCTTCATCTCGACCATCGCCCGGCGTCTCGACTCCTTGGGGGCGCTCACCCGGGGCCAGCGCCAGACCGGCGGCCAGAACCTGTTCGATCCGGCCGACAATCTGGAAAGCGACTATGCCAAGGACGCTTTGATCAGCTGGTATCATCTGCTCTACGCGGGGAAGATCCAGTCGGTGACCTTCGACGCCTTCCAGGCGATGACCGGCCTGAAGCTCGAAGGCGAGGGCGGGAGCCTGCGTGACGATCTCCCGCCGATCCAGCGCTGGCTCAATCGTCTGCTCGCGCTTCGCATCGCCGTACAGAACGCTATCTTCGAGGAGTTCCTGGGCCTGATCGAAGCCCGCGTCGCGGCCGCGCGCGAAGCCGGGACACTCGATCTCGGCGTCGAGACGGTGCCGGTGGACGATTTCGAGATCCTGGACGACCGGATCCTGCGCACCGATCCGGGCTCGGGTGCGACCACGCATTTGCTGCGTATCGAGCTCGCCCGGCGCGTGCGCCCGCTCGGGCTCGAGCGGATCGAGGCGATCCTCGCCAGCCGTCCCGACGCGGTGCCGATGCTGAACGGCCGCTCCGGCAAGGCCGCGCTCCGCGTCGCTGCCCGCAGCCTCACTTCGGACGAAGGTCTGTCGATCGCCCGCTACGAGCTGATCAGGCCGACCAGGCGCGACTATCTGCGCTGCGATTCGATCGAGGAGACGAGCTGGTCGCGGACGTCCGGGCGCCGGTTCCTCGACGCCTGGCAGGCGGAGGTCGACGAGGCCGCGGCCACGCCCCGCCGCGAAACTGTCCACCTCGCCACCGGCTTGCTGCTGCCGGTCTGGGACAAGCTCTCCGACGATCATGTCCAGGTGATCCGGATTGCCGCCGACGACGGCCGCTCGCTGCTCGGCCGCGAGATCGCCATGGTCCACCTCGGCGAGCTTGGCGCCAAGCTCGGGCTCGAAATCTCGCTCGACCTGCCCCCCGGCGAGCTCGCCGCGACCGTGCTGAGGACTGGCAAGTCGATGCCGTTCAAGGGCCCGGAAGAGCTGATCCTGAAGCGCTCGCTGGTCAACGGCAGCCAGCGCCTCGAGATTTCCGGATTCTCGGCGGCCCGTCTCGCCTGGTACAAGGCACAGGGCTGCTTCACCGAGATCATCCGCTACCAGACGCGGCTGTTCGTGCCGGTGGACGGTGCGGCGGCGGTGTTTGCGCGGCTGACACCGAACAGCTCCGCTTAGATGCGATTTGGGCCGAGGGCAGTCGAGCCGAATCAGGCAAGGGTCGTTTTCGGCTCTTTGGTTATGTTATCCGTTCAGAGCCGCGCAGGTCGGCATAGCCAGATGGATCCCGCATGAGTGCCACCCTCTACGAACCCATCAATGTCTATAAGCCGCTGGCCCCGGACATCGGCGTGGTCGACGGGCCGTTCGAATACTTCACGATAGGCGGAGTCCGGATGCCGATGCCGTTCACCACGAGAATGACTGTGGTCCGTCTGGGAAATGGCGACCTCTTTCTCCACTCGCCTATCGCCTTCGACGAAGATCTTGCCGTGGTGCTCCGGCAAATGGGGACGGTTCGCCACCTCATCTCGCCCAACCAATGGCATTACGCCCATATCGGCGAGTGGCAGAGGGCGTTCCCGAATGCGGTCGCATGGGCGTCGCCAGGTGTGCGCCGGCGAGCCCGGGCGCGACATAATGAGGTCCACTTCGCGAGGGAACTCGAAGAACGGCCGCCGGTCGAATGGCGTGAGGAGATCGACCAGTCGTTGATGCCCGGCGGAATCTTCAGGGAGTTCATTTTCTTTCA
>DASQJU010000053.1:0-4014 GCA_035630915.1 Allosphingosinicella sp. | reverse complement strand
CCCGATCGTCAGGTTCGGCACGAAATGCCCGTCCATCACGTCAATATGGATCCAGTCGGCGCCGGCCGCGTCGACGTCGCGCACTTCCTCGCCCAACCGCGCGAAATCGGCGGAGAGGATCGAGGGGGAAATGCGGACCGGCTGCTGCACGGGATTCAGCCTAAGACGCCCCGAGTCGCGGGGCAAGGAAGGCGGGGGACTTATCCCCTCTTATTTCGGGTGAAACGGGCGATGTAGAAGCTGTCAGCCCCACCTTCGGCCTCGTGCAGGCCCGGCAGGAGCCGATGCTCCTCCTCGATTGCATAGTCGTCGCGCTGCTCGAGGAAGGTGCCGGCGACCCGCTCGCCTTCCAGCCGCTCCAGAGAGCAGACCGAATAGACAAGGCTTCCGCCCGGCTTCAGCCAGCCGGCGACGCGCGCCAGCATCGCCTGTTGGCCCTCGGCGAGTTCGGTGATCGCCCGGGGCCGGACGCGGTGCAGCACATCGGGATGGCGGCGGAAGATGCCCGTCGCCGAGCAGGGCGCGTCGAGCAGGATCGCGTCGACCTGCGCGGGCGGGGACCAGGTCATGACGTCGGCCGCGACGACCCGCGCCGGCAGCCCGGTGCGCGCTAGATTCTCCGAAAGTCGCGCCAGACGACTTTTCGAGACGTCCACCGCGGTCACGTCCCAACCCGCGGCGGCGAGCTGCATGGTCTTGCCGCCCGGCGCGGCGCACAGATCGAGCACGGTGCGGCCGCCGCCTTCGCCGAGCAGCCGCGCCGGCATCGCGGCCGAGACGTCCTGCACCCACCATTTGCCCTCGCCATAGCCGGCGAGCCCGGTCACGGCGGTGCCGCGCGGCAGGCGCAGATGGCCGGGCATCAGGCTGACGCCTTCGAGGTCCGCTGGCGGTTCGCCGATCAGGTCGATCGGGGGCGGGGTCGCGATCGAGCGCGCGGCCGCGGCCACCACGTTCGCGCCCCATTGTTCGTTCCAGCGCTCCTCGACCGGCGCGGGCAGGCTCGGGATCTCCGGCAGCGCCTGCTTGCCGCGCATCACCGCGCTGAACACGCCGTGCACCAGCTTGCGGGGCCCTCCATCGACCAGCGGCAGCACGGTCGAGATTGCGGCATGATGCGGCGTGCCGAGCGCCAGCGCCTGGACGAGCGCGATGCGCAACGCGCAACGCGCCTTGGCGTCGTCCGGCAGGCGCTTGCGCGTGGCCCCGTCGATCAGCGCGTCGAGATCGGCCAGGCGCCGCAGCGCTTCGGCGGCGATGGCGTGGGCGAAGGCGCGGTCGTCGGCGCGCTCCAGCTCACGCGTCGCCGAGTCCATCGCGGATTCGAGCGGCAGGCCGCGGCGCAGCACGGCGTCCAGCAGGCGTAGCGCGGCGCGGCGCGCGGCCGTGCCCGGCGGATCGTGAGGTGCCTGCGTGTTCATTGAAATTCCTCGCCTGTCCGCCGCCGCGATGTGGTAGTGACGCTGAGGCAATTCAAACGGAAATCCGCTTATGGCGAAGCGCCCGCCCCACGTCAGGCCGCCGGCCTATCTCTCCAAGAGCCCACCCTTGCCCGATCCCGCCGACATCAAGGAGCAGGCGGAGAGCGGCGGACCCAAGGGCCCCGAGCCGACCCGCTACGGCGATTGGGAAAGCAAGGGGATCGCCTGGGATTTCTAGGCGCCCTCGCTCCGCAAGGGACGGGCGAGCAATCGGCCGACCGCCTCGTCGACGGCCAGTTCTTCTCTCAGCAGCGCATCGACCGCTGCGACGATCGGCATGTCGACCCCCATCGCATCGGCGACGCGCTTCAGCACGGGCGCGGTCGAGGCCCCTTCTGCCACAGTCCGGCGATCGGCGAGGAGATCGGCCGGCCGGCGGCCCTCGCCGATGCCCTTGCCGAGACTGAAGTTGCGCGAACTGGTCGAGGAGCAGGTGAGAACGAGATCGCCGAGCCCGGAAAGGCCGGCCAGAGTCTCGGGCCGTGCACTCTTGGCGAGACCGAAGCGGGTCATCTCGGCGAAGCCGCGCGAGATCAGGGCCGCGCGGGCGTTTTGCCCGAGGCCCATGCCCTCGACCACGCCGCAACCGATCGCCAGCACGTTCTTGACCGCCCCGCCGATCTCGGCCCCAGCCACATCGTCGGACAGATAGGGGCGGAAGGCAGGCTGGGCGATGCGGGCGACCAGGCGCTCTCCGAGCG
Organism: Allosphingosinicella sp.; assembly: GCA_035630915.1. Lineage (GTDB taxonomy): Bacteria > Pseudomonadota > Alphaproteobacteria > Sphingomonadales > Sphingomonadaceae > Allosphingosinicella. The sequence continues at coordinate 1,832 of DASQJU010000053.1, read as the reverse complement.
CGTCGTCCTCGACCGCAAGAGTGACCGCGGTCGGAAGGCCGGCGGCCACCTCATGCGCAAAGGTGGGACCGGAGAGCACGGCGATCGGCGAGCGCGGCTGCGCCGCGCGGGCAACCTCGTGCATCAACAGGCCGGTCGAATCCTCGATGCCCTTGGCGCACAAAACGAGCGGCTTGCCGCCGGCATCCATTCCGGCGAGCACGGCGCGCAGATGCTGCGCCGGGGCCACCACCAGGAACGCATCGCACGGCTCCAGCGCGGCGAGATCCCCGGTGGCTCGGATCGCCGCGTGGAGCGGCACGCCTTTCAGGAAGATCTCATTCTCGTGGCGGGCGTTGACGGATTCGACCACCTCCGCCTCGCGCGCCCAGAGCAGCACGGCCTCGCCCCCCGCCGCTGCGACCTGCGCCAGCGCGGTGCCCCAGGCGCCGCCGCCGATCACTCCGAGCTTCATGCCTTCACTCCCGCGCCGCGCGCCTTCTCGGCCTCCGGATCGAGCGGCCAGCGGGCGCGCGCCGGCGCGTCGAGGCCATCGACGAGGCCGGCGTCGAAGCGCAGCGCCCCGGCCCAGGCGATCATCGCCGCATTGTCGGTGCACAGCCAGAGTGGCGGCGCGACGAAGGGAAGGCCATGCGCGGCGGCAAGATCGGTCAGCGCCGCGCGGACCGACTGGTTCGCTGCGACTCCGCCGGCAACGACCAGCGCTCTCGCCCCGTCCGCCCGATCGAGCGCTCGGGCGGTACGGTCGACGAGGCAATCGACCACCGCCTGCTGGAACGACGCGGCGATGTCTTCGGCAAGGTAGCGGCCACCCTCCTTGGCCCGCATCACCGCGCTCTTGAGGCCCGCGAAGGAAAAATGCGGCTCGTCCGATCCAACCAACGGGCGGGGCAGCGGCACGGCGTCGGGATTTCCGCGCTGCGCCGCTTGCTCGACTGCCGGGCCGCCGGGGAAGCCGAGGCCAAGGAGCTTCGCGCTCTTGTCGAAAGCCTCGCCGGCGGCATCGTCGATCGTCGTCGCGCGGCGGCGGTAGCGGCCGACGCCCTCGACGAACAAAAGCTGGCAATGGCCGCCGGAGACGAGCAGCAGCAGATAGGGGAAGACGAGACCGGGATCGCTGAGCATCGGCGACAAAGCGTGCCCCTCGAGATGGTTGAGCGCGACGAGCGGCTTGCCCGAGGCCAAAGCCAGCCCTTTTGCCGTGACCAGGCCGACCATCACCCCGCCGATCAGGCCGGGGCCCGCGGTCGCGGCGATGGCGTCGACCTCGGCCAGATCGATCTTCGCCTCCGCGAGCACCTCCTCGACCAGCCGCGGCAGGATCTCGACATGGGCGCGCGCGGCGATCTCGGGCACGACGCCGCCAAACGGCCGGTGCGCCGCTTCCTGGCCCGCCAGGCGATGGGCAAGAATGCGCCGGTCGGAGGTCACCAGCGCCGCCGCCGTCTCGTCGCAGCTCGATTCTATGCCGAGGATCAGGCTCATCGCGGCCTTCCCTGCCACCGGGGGAGCCGCTAGCACAAGCGCGCTATGGCCCGCCCCCTTCGCATCGGCACCCGCGGCTCGCCGCTCGCGCTCGTCCAGGCGAGGCTCGTCGCCGCCCTGCAGCGCGACCACCCGCCGCCGCGACCGGGTGCGGAAGTCCTCGTCGGCGTCGAACCGCGCCCGGGCCGCCTGGTAGAACGCCGTCAGGTCGTCGCGCGCACCGCCCTGTTCCAGCAGGTGCTCGACGAGCATGCCGAACGGCGTGCCCCAGTCGCCGAGATGATTGGCCCGGCGCACGTCGTGGCCGAGCACTTCAAGGAGCCGGGCGGCGGCGTCGCCGATGATCG
>DASQJU010000052.1:0-9359 GCA_035630915.1 Allosphingosinicella sp. | reverse complement strand
ACAAGGTCCACATCGTCCAGAATGCGATCGATCTCGCCCACTGGCTCGGCGCGACCGAAGCGCGCGTCGCGATCCTCTCCGCGATGGAGACGGTCAACCTCTACAAGGCGCTCGGCGGCGGCTGGCAGCTGCGCGACAATTGGGTCCGCCCGACCGGCTGAGGAGGCCAACCGACGCCATGCCCGACCGCAATCTCCCGGCCGCCGAGCAGGGTCACGACAAGTTCCGCCGCCTGGTCGAGCGGGCGCAGCGGGAGGATCCGGCCGCGACCGCGATCGCCCATCCGTGCGACGAGGCCGCGCTCGAAAGCGCGGTCGAGGCCTCGCGCCTCAGGCTGATCGAGCCGATCCTGGTCGGGCCGAAAGACAAGATCCTCGCCGCCGCGGACCAGCACGGTTTCGATATCGGCGCCTTCGAGATCGTCGATGCCGAGCACAGCCATGCGGCTGCGGCCAAGGCCGTCGAGCTGGTCCGCGCCGGAAGGGCGGAGGCGCTGATGAAGGGCAGCCTCCACACTGACGAGCTGATGGGCGCGGTGGTCGCGCGCGACACCGGCCTGCGCACCGCGCGGCGCATCAGCCACTGCTTCGTCATGGACGTGCCCGGCCACGACGACGCTTTGATCATCTCCGACGCGGCGGTGAACATCGCGCCGACGCTGGAGGACAAGGTCCACATCGTCCAGAATGCGATCGATCTCGCCCACTGGCTCGGCGCGACCGAAGCGCGCGTCGCGATCCTCTCCGCGATGGAGACGGTCAATCCGAAGGTGAACTCGACGCTGGAGGCCGCCGCCTTGTGCAAGATGGCGGACCGCGGGCAGATCACCGGCGGCGTGCTCGACGGGCCGCTCGCGCTCGACAATGCGATCAGCCCGGAGGCGGCGGCGATCAAAAAGATCGTCTCGCCGGTGGCCGGGCGCGCCAATGTGCTGATCGTCCCCGATCTCGAGGCCGGCAACATGCTCGCCAAGAGCCTGTCCTTCCTCGCCGGGGCGGACGCGGCCGGGATCGTGCTCGGCGCGCGCGTGCCGATCATCCTCACCAGCCGGGCGGATTCGCTGATCGCCCGCCTGGCCTCCTGCGCGGTCGCCCTGCTCGTCGCCGCAGCCAGGCGGCGCGATTCCGCCGCGGCGATCGCGTGATGAGCGCCGCCGTCGCGGTCCTCAACGCCGGTTCGTCGAGCATCAAATTCGCCCTCTATGCCGAGGCGGACGATCTGCCCCTGCTCTTCCGCGGCCAGATCGAGCAGATCGGGGTGGCGCCGAGGCTCACCGCCAAAGATGCGGCCGGCAACCCCGTCGCCGAGGCGACCTGGCCCGTCGAAGGGTTCGATCATCGCGCCGCGACGCAGGTCGTGCTGGAAACCGCGCGCGACCTGCTGGCCGGCGCCCAGGTCAAGGGCGTGGGGCACCGCGTCGTCCATGGCGGCACCGATTTCGCCGAGCCGGTCCGGATCGACGCCGCCGCCCTTACGGCCTTGCAGAAGCTCGAGCCGCTGGCCCCGCTCCACCAGCCGCACAACCTCGCGCCGATCGAGGCGATCGCCGAGGCCGCGCCGCACATCGCCCAGGTCGCCTGCTTCGACACCGCCTTCCACCGCCGGCAACCGGAGATCGCGCAGATGTTCGCGATCCCGCGCCGGCTCACCGAGGCCGGCGTCCGGCGCTACGGCTTTCACGGCCTGTCCTACGAATATGTCAGCGGCCGGCTTGCCGAGATCGCGCCGGAGATTGCGGGCGGACGGGTCATCGTCTGCCACCTCGGCAACGGTGCGAGCCTCTGCGCCCTGCGCGACGGCGCGAGCGTCGCCACCACCATGGGCTTCACCGCCGTCGACGGGCTGATGATGGGCACGCGCTGCGGGACGATCGATCCGGGCGTGCTGATCTATCTGATGGACGAGGAGGGAATGGACGCGCGGGGCATCGAGAATCTCGTCTACCGCCAGTCCGGCCTGCTCGGCGTCTCCGGAATCTCATCCGACATGCGCGCCCTGCGCGCATCCGAGGAGCCCGCCGCGGGCGAGGCGATCACCCTGTTCGTCTACCGCATCCTGCGCGAGATCGGCTCGCTCGCCGCCGCGCTCGGCGGCCTCGACGCGCTGGTCTTCACCGGCGGCATCGGCGAGCATGACGCTCTGACCCGCCGCGAGGTCGCCAAGGGCTGCGCCTGGCTCGGCCTGAACCTCGACGCCGCGCGCAACGCGGCGGGCGAAGGGCGGATCAGCAGCGACGATTCCCGGCTGGCGGCCTGGGTCGTTCCGACCGACGAAGAGAAAATGATCGCACGGCATACCTCGGCGTTGCTCGGCCTCGGCGAGCCCACGCTTCCTGCTGAGGCGCATCCGGCCATCCCCTAGGGATTCCCCTCAGGCGTATTGGGTATCTGCCCTTATGGGCCGGGGGCCTTTCCGAGCAGATAGTCGACTCGACGGGGGAGCGGGTTCCCCAATCTGGAGATGTCCCATGAGGGCCGAAGACGAGAACGAATCCGAATCGTTTCTGACCGAGCTCGACTATCAGGAGGCGCCCCAAGGCTGGGACCGGCGGGCGTTCATGATGCGCAGCGCGCTGGCGAGCGCGGTGGTGATGATGACGGGCCGGCCGATGACCGCCTTCGCGCAGCAGCCGCCGACGACGCCCGCGACCCCGGCAGGCACGCCCGCCGCTCCGCCGCTCGACCCCAGCCTCGACGTCCACCGCCGCGCGCGCGGACCGATCCAGACGACGCTCGAAGAATTCTACAAGGTCGGCCCCGGCCCGTCTTCGTCGCACACGATCGGGCCGATGCGGATCACCTACAATTTCTACCAGCTGTGCAGCCAGCTTCCGGCCGACCAATTGAGCCAGGCGACGGCGATCAAGGCGCGTCTGTTCGGCAGCCTGAGCTCGACCGGGCGGGGCCACGGCACCGAGCGCGCCGCGCTCGCCGGGATCATCGGCATGGAGCCGGCGACGACCGATCCGGCCTTCCTCGACGGTCTCGTCGCCAATCCCAACCAGACCTTCCCGGTTACATTGGGACCGGCACGGTTCAATGCCTCGCTCGCCGACATCATCTACGATGCGCCGCAAGGCGATTTCCATCATCCGAACACGATGAAGTGCCAGCTGATGGCCGGCGAGCGCGTCCTGTTCGAGAAGGAATATTATTCGGTCGGCGGCGGCTTCATCGAATGGGAGAATTACACGCCGCCGCGGAAGAACCCGCCGCGCTATCCCTACCAGACGATGGCCGAGCTGCTGGCCCACGCGCGGCAGAACAACCTCTCGGTGGCGCAGATCGCGATGGCCAACGAGACGGCGATCACCGGCAAGAGCGAGGCCGACGTCAACCGCTTCCTCGATACGACGCTCGGCGCGATGCGCGCGATCGTCCGGACCGGGCTGGCGGCGCCGATGAGCGTCCTGCCCGGACCGATCCAGCTGAAGACCAAGGCGGGCGACGTCTTCCGCCGCGCCAGCCAGGCCAGGACTCAGGCCGGGAAGTCGATCGGTCTCGTTACCGCCTATGCCCTCGCCGGATCGGAAGAGAATGCCCGCGGGCATCTCGTGGTCACCGCCCCGACCGGCGGCTCCGCCGGCGTCATCCCGGCGATCGCCTATGCGCTCGGCGAGGAAGGCGCCCGCCTTCCCGACGACAAGATCCGCAACGGCCTCATCGCCGCCGCGGTGATCGGCTATCTCGGCAAGCACAATGCGACCCTCTCGGGCGCCGAAGGCGGCTGCCAGGCGGAGATCGGCGTCGCCTCCTCGATGGGCGCGGCGATGATCGGCCAGGCGCTCGACGCCGATCCGCAGGTCGTCGCCAACGCCGCCGAATCCGCGCTCGAGCACCATCTCGGCATGACCTGCGATCCGGTCGCCGGCTTCGTCCAGGTGCCGTGCATCGAGCGCTGCGCCTATGGCGCGGTCAAGGCGTGGACCGGCTATCTCATCGCCAGCAACGAGATCCCGGCCAACCGCCGGCTCGATTTCGACACGACGATGAACGCCATGGCGCTGACCGCGCGGGAGATGAACTCCAAATATAAGGAAACCTCCGAAGGCGGCCTCGCCGTCTCGGTGGTGCTCTGCTGAAGGCGGCCATGGCTCAGGCCGAGGAGCGCGGCGGCAGCGGGGCGCTCCGCCTGGTGGCGGTCGCCTGGCTGCTGACGTCGGTCTATTATTTCTATCAGTACGTGCTTCGGTCGGCGCCGGCGGTGATGATGCCGGAGCTGACCGACGCGTTCGGCCTCAGCGCCGTCGGCCTCGCCTCGCTCGTCGGCCTGTTCTACTTCGGCTACGCGCCGTTCAGCCTGGTCGCGGGCGTGGCGATGGACCAGCTTGGGCCCCGGCGCGTGGTGCCGATCGGCGCCGCCTTGCTCGGCGTCGGAGCGATGCTCTTCGCCAGCGGCGATCCGACGCTCGCTTCGGCCGGGCGCTTCCTGCAGGGCGCGGCCGGCGTGTTCGCCTTGATCGGCGCCGCCTATCTCGCGACGACCTATTTCCCGGCCTCGCGCGCCGCGACTTTGATCGGCGCGACCCAGATGTTCGGCATGGCGGGCGGCTCGGCCGGGCAGTTCCTGGTCGGCCCGGCGATCGCGGGCGGAGTCGCGTGGAACCAGTTCTGGCTGGTGATGGGCGCCGCCGGGCTGCCGATCGCCTGGCTGCTCTGGCGCTACATTCCTCCGGCCGAAAAGGCCGAAGCGGGGCACGAGGGCTGGGCGCGCAAGGCCGGCGGGGCGATGGCCGCGGTGTTCCGCAACCCGCAATCGATCCTGTGCGGCCTGATCTGCGGGCTGATGTTCATTCCGACGACCATCTTCGACATGGTCTGGGGCGTGCGCTTCCTGCAGGAAGGGCACGACGTTTCCTATTCGATGGCGGTGCTGCGCTCGGCCTCGGTGCCCTTCGGCTGGATCATCGGCTGCCCACTGCTCGGCGCGCTTTCCGACCGGATCGGGCGGCGCAAGCCGGTGATCATCGGCGGCGCGCTCGTCTTGCTCGCCTGCCTCGCCCTGATCCTGCACGGTCCCGCCGGCCTGTTCCCGCCCTTCCTGCTCGGCCTCGTCGCCGGCATCGCCTCGGGCGCGGCGATGATCCCCTATACGGTGATCAAGGAGGCCAACCGGCCCGAGCACAAGGGCACGGCGACCGGGGTCATCAACTTCATCAACTTCTCGCTCTCCGCCCTGCTCGGCCCGGTCTTCGCGTCGCGGCTGATGAACCTGAGCGGCGGGGCCGAGCGCGACCTGGCCGACTACCAGGCCGCGTTCGAGCCGCTGCTGATCGGGGTCGGCATCGCCATTCTGCTCACTCTGTTCCTGCGCGAAACCGGGACCGCGGTGCAGGGCGCCGCGCCGGCCGCCGCGCCGCAAACGACGAATTGAACGAGGCAAGCCCTCAAGGAGACGATCATGGCGACGCAAGCAGTGCCCCCCGTTCACGATGGAAGCGAGCCCTGGTTCGGCTTCAACTCGGGCCTGTGGAACAGCGAGATCGACGTCCGCGATTTCATCCAGAGCAACGTCACGCCTTATTATGGCGACGAGGCCTTCCTCGCCGGGGCCACCGACCGCACCAAGGCGATCTGGACGAAGCTCGAGGCGCTGTTCGTCGAGGAGCGCAAGAAGGGCGTGCTCGACGTCTCGCAGATCCCGAGCTCGATCACCGCCCACGACGCCGGCTATATCGACAAGGACAACGAGGTGATCGTCGGCCTGCAGACCGAGGCCCCGCTCAAGCGCGCGATCATGCCCAATGGCGGCTTCCGGCTGGTCGAGACCGCGCTCAAGACCTACGGCTACGAGCCCGACCCGGCGATCGTCGAGACCTTCACCAAATACCGCAAGACGCACAATGACGCGGTGTTCGACGCCTATACCGAGGAGGTCAGGCGCTGCCGCAGTTCGCACATATTGACCGGCCTGCCCGACGCCTATGGCCGCGGCCGGATCATCGGCGATTATCGCCGGGTCGCGCTCTACGGCGTCGACCGCCTGATCGAGCGCAAGCAGCAGGAGAAGAAGGGGATCGACGCCAAGTGGAGCAGCGACGAGACGATCCGCGACCGCGAGGAGCTGGCTGAGCAGATCCGGGCGCTCGGCGAACTCAAGGAAATGGCCGCCAAATACGGCTTCGACATTTCCGGCCCCGCGCGCACCGCCAGGGAGGCCGTGCAATGGCTCTACTTCGGCTATCTTGCGGGCGTGAAGGAGCAGAACGGCGCGGCCATGTCGCTAGGGCGCGTCTCGACCTTCCTCGACATCTATTTCGAGCGCGACCTCGATGCCGGCCTGATCGGCGAGGAGGAAGCGCAGGAGCTGATCGACCAGTTCGTCATCAAGCTTCGGATCGTGCGCTTCCTGCGCACGCCCGATTATGACGATCTCTTCTCCGGCGATCCCACCTGGGTGACGGAATCGATCGCCGGCATGGGCGACGACGGCCGGCCGCTGGTGACCAAGAACAGCTTCCGCTTCCTCCACACGCTCTACAATCTGGGGCCCGCGCCCGAGCCCAACCTCACTGTCTGGTATTCACCGCGGCTGCCCGATCCGTTCCGGCGCTACTCGGCCAAGGTCGCGATCGACACCAGCTCGATCCAGTTCGAGAGCGACGAGATCATGCGCTCAGCCTGGGGCGACGACGGCGCCATCGCCTGCTGCGTCTCGCCGATGCTGATGGGCAAGCAGATGCAGTTCTTCGGCGCCCGCGCGAACCTCGCCAAGTGCATGCTCTACGCCATCAACGGCGGCCGCGACGAGATCAGCGGCAAGCAGATCGGCCCGCATTTCGGCGCGGTCGAGGGCGACGTCCTCGTATTCGAGGACGTGCTCGAGCGGCTCGAGCATATGATGGACTGGCTCGCCGGCGTCTACGTCAGCGCGATGAACGTCATCCACTATATGCACGACAAATATGCCTATGAGCGGATCGAGATGGCGCTTCACGATTACGCGCCGTTCCGGACCATGGCGTTCGGCATCGCCGGCCTGTCGGTGGTCGCCGACAGCCTCTCGGCGATCAAGTACGGCAAGGTGAAGGTGGTCCGCGACGAGACCGGCCTCGTCGTCGATTACGAGACCAGCGGCGATTATCCGCTCTACGGCAACAACGACAACCGCGCCGACCACCTCGCCTGCTGGCTGGTCACCACCTTCATGAACAAGCTTCGCAAATGCCCGACCTACCGGCACGCCCAGCACACCCAGTCGGTGCTGACGATCACCTCCAACGTCGTCTACGGCAAGGCCACCGGCAACACGCCCGACGGGCGCCGCCACGGCGAGCCCTTCGCCCCCGGCGCCAACCCGATGCACGGCCGCGACAGCCACGGCATCCACGCCTCGGCCGCGTCCGTCGCCAAAATCCCCTATCGCGACGCTCAGGACGGAATTTCGCTGACCGAGACTTTGGTCCCGAGCGGCCTCGGGCGCACCGGCGAGGACCGGATCGAGAATCTGACCTCGATCCTCGACGCCTTCTTCGGCTCGACCGGCTACCACATGAACATCAACGTCCTGAACCGCGACACGCTGATCGACGCGATGGACCATCCCGAGAAATATCCGAGCCTCACCATCCGCGTCTCGGGCTATGCCGTGAACTTCGTCCGGCTGACCCGCGAGCAGCAGATGGACGTCATCAACCGCACCTTCCACGGGTCCTGAGATGGCGACCGCGCCCCCCCTGGCGGCAACCCCGCTCGAGGCGAAAAGCCCCTACGAAATGCGCGTCCAGCTCGGCAAGGACGTGCCCGAGACCGACGTCCGCTCGGCGCTCAAGACCGGCGACATGGGCTTCGTCCACTCCTACACCACCGGCTCGGCGGTCGACGGCCCGGGCATCCGCGTCATCGCCTGGACCACCGCCTGCAACCTTCGCTGCCGCTTCTGCCACAACCCCGACACCTGGGCGCTCGCCAACGGCATCCCGGTCTCGATCGAGCGGGCGATCGAGGGCGTGCGCAAATATGCGCAGGGGATGAAGGCGATGAAGGGGGGCTTCACGCTGTCGGGCGGCGAGCCGCTGATGCAGGACCGCTTCGCCGTGAAGCTGTTCGCCGCGGTCAAGGCGATGGGCGTCCACACCGCGATCGAGACCAACGGCTCCCTTGGCGAGCGGCTCAGCGACGACGAGCTCCGGCTGATCGACCTCGTCATCCTCGACATGAAGGCGTTCGAGCCGGAGCAGCACGAGCGCGTCTGCGGCATCCGCGACAACGCCCCGGTGATCGCCTTCGCCCGCCGCCTCGCCGCGCTCGGCCGTCCGATGTGGCTGCGCTACGTGCTAGTGCCCGGGCTCACCGACGATCCCGCGGAGATGGCGAAGCTCGCCGCGTTCGGCGCCTCACTGGGCGTCGTCGAGCGCGCCGAGATTCTCCCCTTCCATCAGCTCGGGCAGCACAAATGGGAGCGGCTCGGGCTCGACTACAGCCTGGCCGCGACCGAGCCGCCCGACAACGAGGCGGTCGAACGCGCCATCGCCATCTTCCGCGCGGCGGGTCTCAACGCCTGCTAGGGCAAGACGAGCCGGTGGCCGGTCTCGAAGCCTGATCGAAGCAGCCCGACGATCGCCCCGGCCGCCGCCTCGCCGCCGTCGCCGGCATCGGCCAGCGCGACCTTGACCGCGCTGACATTGGCGGTCTCCGCGGCGTAGCTCAGCAGCAAGGTCTCCAGCGCCGCGCGCGCCGCGGCCTCGGCCCCGCCCCCGCCGTGCGCGGCGATGGCGATCAGGCTGGCGCCGAGGCTTCGGCGAAGCAGCGGATCGAACGCGGCGATCATCGCCTGCCGGGCGACGAGGTTCAGAGTCAGCACCGCGTTGAACGCCGCGCCGCCGAGCTCTGCCACCGGCGTGGCCGAGCCGGCCGGCGCGGCGCCGAGGACGAGGATGTCGAGCGCGTGCCAGCGTCCCGCCACCGCCTGCGCCAGCTTCGCCGCGCCGCCCGGCTCGGTCAGGTCCAGCGGGGCGATCGTCGCCGATCCGCCGGCCGCGTGGATCCGCCCCTCCACCGCCTCCAGCGCATCGGCGTCGCGCGCGGTCAGCACGACATGCGCGCCTTCGCGCGCCAGCGCCTCGGCCACCGCCGCGCCGACGCCGCGGCTCGCGCCGGTCACCAGCGCCAGGCGAGTCTCGAGAAATCCGGTCATGGCCGCGGCGATGAGCGAAGCGGGGCGCCAAGGCAAGCGGGGGGAGGGCAATTGTGCGCGGCGTGAATTCCCGGATTGGCTGTCCTTCGACCGGTTTCATAGTGATAGCCTAGTTAACCTCCATCGAAAACTGGAACTATAGTACAAATTCCTCTTTCCCAATCCAGAGATTCATGATCTATTCTTGTCTACGACTCGGTTTAAAGACAAGTCGCGAAGAGGGG
>DASQJU010000051.1:0-2446 GCA_035630915.1 Allosphingosinicella sp. | reverse complement strand
AGCGACCACGCCTTGCCGAACCTGAAACCTTCCATCTTTTCCGCCCCCTCACTCCCCGCCGTCCTTTTTCGGCAAGGACGCAGGCGGGATCAAGTCGTTGAATTGACTTTCGGAACGCCGAGGCGCGGGATTTCGATCTTCGGGCAGCGGTTCATCACGACCTTGAGGCCGGCGGCCTCGGCGCGGGCGGCCGCTTCCTCGTTGATCACCCCGATCTGTAGCCAGACCGCTTTCGCGCCCGCGGCGATGGCTTCGTCGACCGCCTCGCCGGCGGCCAGGGGGCGGCGGAAGATATCGACCATGTCGATCGGCTCGCCGATCTGGGCGAGCTCGCGCCAGACATATTCGCCGTGGATGTGCTCGCCGGTGATCTGCGGGTTGACCGGCAGGACGCGGTATCCGCGGCTCTGGAGGAAGGCCATGACGCCGTAGCTCGGCCGGTCGGGCCTGTCGGACGCGCCGATCATCGCGATCGTGCGCGTTTCGGCGAGCAACGCGTAAATGTCCTCGTCGCGCTCAAGCGGCATTGCCGGCTCCTTCCAATTGTTCGAGCAGCCTAACGGCCAGGCCTTCGAAAATCTCCGCCTCCTCGCCATCGCCTGCCGCGGGCGGGCGCCCGGCGTCGGAGGCCTCGCGGATCGCAAGACGCAGCGGGATTCGGCCGAGGAACGGGATTTCCATAGTTTTCGCCGCCGCTTCCGCGCCGCCGCTGCCAAACGGGTCGCTGGCTTCGCCGCAATGGGGGCAAAGATAGCCCGCCATATTCTCGACCATGCCGATGACCGGGACGTCCATCTTGCGGAACATGTCGATCGCGCGGGCCGCGTCCATCAGCGACAGGTCCTGCGGCGTCGAGACGATCACCGCGCCTGCCGGCTTCCACTTCTGGATCAGAGTCATCTGGACGTCGCCGGTGCCGGGCGGGAGATCGACGACGAGGATCTCGCAATCGCCCCAATCGCCCTCCATCAGGTTGGAGAGCGCGCTCGCGGTCATCGGTCCGCGCCAGGCGACCGCGGTGCCCGGTTCGATCAGCTGGCCGATGGAGAGCATCCTGATGCCGTGCGCGCGCACCGGCACGATCTGCTGGTCGGCCAGCTCGGGGCGGCTCGAATTGCCCATGATCCTCGGCTGCGAGGGTCCGTAAATGTCGGCATCGACCAGGCCAACCTTGCGCCCCAGCCGCGCCAGAGCGACGGCGACATTGGCGGAGACCGTCGACTTGCCGACGCCGCCCTTGCCGCTGCCGATCGCGATGATGGTGCGCTGCGCCTTGTCCGCGGTCATCGCCACCCGGGTCTCGGACAAATGCAGCTCCTCGGCCGCGGCGCGCACGCGGCGCTCCAACTCGGCGCGCTCCGCTGCGGAGAGACCGGTCGCGTCGAGCATCACCGTGGCGACGTTGTCCTTGACCTTGACCAGCGTCAGGCGCGCGCTGACGCCCTCCATCGCCTCCAGCCGTTTTCCAAGCTCTTCGCTCATCGGCCGCCGATAGGCAAAGGATCGCCGCTTGGCACTGTTTTTCCGCCAAGCCCGTCCCTATAAGACCGGCCATGATACGAATTTTCGGCCGCGGCGCGCGGGACGGGGCGTCGCTCAGCGACAATCGGGGCGGACCTTGGGGGCCAGGCGGCGGCGACGATGACGGGTCGGGCGAAGGCGGCGGGCGCCGCAATCCCTGGGGCCAGCGGCGGCGGCGGCCGGCGCCGGGCGGCGACGGCGGCCCCAATCCGTTCGACGACTTCCTGAGGAAGAGCCGCGAGCGCTTCGGCGGCGGCCTGCCGCGGGACGGGCGGCCCTATTGGCTGTACGGGTTGGTGGCGTTCCTCGTGCTGTTCCTGCTGTGGACGACCACCCACCAGATCAACTCGCGCGAGCGCGGAGTCGTCACCACCTTCGGCTATTATTCGCGCACGCTCGGCCCCGGTCTGGGGTTCACGGCCCCCTGGCCGATCAGCAGCGTCGAGGTGATCGACGTCGAGGAGATTCGCGACCTGACCATTCCCAACGGCCAGCGCGAGAACCTGATCCTTACCGGTGATCAGAATGTCGTGAACCTCGCCTATACCGTGCGTTGGAACATCAAAAACCCCGAGCGTTATCAGTTTCAGATCGCCAATCCGGACCAGACCGTTCAGGAGGTCGCCGAGAGTGCGATGCGCGCGGTGCTCGCCCGCGTCAGTCTCGACGACGCGATCGGATCGGGCCGGGCGGAGATCGGCCGGCGAGTCCAGGAAAATATGCAGCAACTGCTCGACGATTACGGTTCGGGCATCCAGATCACGAGCGTCTTGATCAACCAATCGGTGCCGCCCGCCGCGGTCAACGACGCGTTCCTCGACGTTTCGGCGGCCCAGCAGCAGGCGCAGAGCGCGATCAACCAGGCGCGCGCCTATGCGCTCCAGCAGACCGCCCGCGCAGAGGGCAGCGCGGCCGAGTTCGAGAA
>DASQJU010000050.1:0-5029 GCA_035630915.1 Allosphingosinicella sp. | reverse complement strand
GGACGCGGCCGAGCTTCGGCTTCAGCAGCCGCACTGGCTGCCGCTCGAAACCCGTCCGCCGAACCTTGAGGGCCAGGGCGCCATTACCATCCGCGACCTGGTCATCAACGCGCTGCGTATGCGGCCGGACCGGATCATCCTCGGCGAGATTCGCGGATCGGAGTGTTTCGATCTGCTCGCAGCGATGAACACCGGCCACGATGGCTCGATGGCGACGCTCCACTCCAACTCCCCGCGCGAATGCCTCGCGCGTATGGAGAACATGGTGATGATGTCGGACATCAAGGTGCCGAAGGAGGCGATCTCGCGCCAGATCGCCGATTCGGTCGACCTGATCGTCCAGGTGAAGCGTCTGCGCGACGGCTCGCGCCGCTGCACCAACATCACCGAGGTGATCGGCATGGAAGGCGACGTGATCGTCACCCAGGAGCTGTTCAAGTTCGAATATCTGGACGAGACTCCCGACGGCAAGATCATCGGCGAGTATCGCTCGATGGGCCTTCGGCCCTACACGCTCGAAAAGGCCAAGATGTTCGGCTTCGATCAGCCCTATCTCGAGGCGTGCCTCTAGGCAGGTCCGCGCGCCTGGATCTTCAGCACGGGCGCATTATCGCTCGGCAGCGTCCCGATCCGCCAAAATCCGCGGCAGGCAAAAAGGCCGGCTTTCCACGGCGACTCCAATCGGAACCCATTGCTCGCGGACAACCCCGCCGGCCGCATGGCAAGCCGATCCTGGTGCGACGTCGAGGTGGAGGACGCGCGTCGTGTAATCCGGGCAGATATCGCTGCACGGATAGTCGATCACGACCCTTACTCCGTTCTGCGTCCCAATAACCTCGTGCCGGTCCATCAACCTGGTCTGGTCGTCGCGGGTGAGCGGACGCGCCACCTCGGCAAGGATCGCGGCATCCGAAATGGGTGCGTCGGAGTTGCGCAGAGGTTGGCGCCGCGCCGATGGCGAGGGATCTTTTGCGGGGGGACCGGGATCTTGGCATCCCGCCAGGACGAGCGTCAAAGTCATCAGCATCGTCCGCACATGGCGTCCCTGCCCGGCGATCTGTCGACAAGCCTGAGTTTGAATGGCCAACCCTCCGTCCAAATGCATTTTCTATCGCCCCGCCGGTGCCGCACATGACCGGCCGTCATGCGGCCCGACACCGGGTGAGCGCTACGCGCTGGTCTTGACTTGCCGTACCGCGCCCCGCATCTTTCCTTCGGGCTGAAGCGGAGACAACAACATGGCCGCCAGACCCTTCCTCTTCATCGGCCTTACCGTCTCATTAGCCGCAGCCGCCGCGCTCGCTCAAGAAACCCCGGCGCCCGAGAAGGAAAGGCGGATCTGCCGCGGTGGCGGTGAGCGTCAGCTCGGCAGTCACACGCGCACCCAGCGCCGCTGCCGAACAGCGGAGCAATGGCGTCAGGAGGACGAGGCGCGCGCCCGCGCGCCCGTCTCGCTGACCACCACCGAGGGCCAGAATGACGGCCGCGTTACGGCGACTCCGAACTAGACCTTCAGAGCGAGGATCGTGAACGCGATCAGGGCGAAAAAGCCGGCCACCTGAAGCCCGCGCCACGGCACCCAGCCGGGCGCATCCAGCGTGCGGCGCCTGCTGCGCCGCGATTCGGCGACGCCAGCGACGAGCACCAGCGCCAGCGCTGCCCCGTCCGCGCCCCACAACCATTGTTGCGCCGTCATCCGATCTGCTCCATGCGCGTTCTTTCCATGCGCCGATCTAGGGAGCGATCGATGATCCGCCAGCCCATCGCCTCGATTTTTCTCGGCCTCGCGCTCGCCGCCGGCGCAACCGCCCTTGCCGCCAGCCAGCCAGCCGCGCCGGCGGCTCCCGGGGACGCGCTCAAAGCGGCCATCGCCGCGCCGTCCCGAATCCCGGCCAACGTGCTGCGCGATCGTTACCGTCATCCTGAAGAAACCTTGCGCTTCTTCGGCGTCCGCCCGTCCGACACCGTGGTCGAGATCTGGCCCGGCGGCGGCTGGTACACCGAGATTCTGGCGCCCTACGTGCTGCGCGGCGGCGGCACCTATTATGCGGCGGCGCTCGCTGGGCAGCAGCAGGAGGGGATCGGGCGAATTCGCGCGCGCGACGCCGCGCTCTACGGCGCGATCCGCCCGGCGGTCTTCCCGAGCTTCGACGCCGCCGACACCCGCGTCCCCGCCGGCACCGCCGACGTCGTCCTGACCTTCCGCAACGTGCACAACTGGCGGATGGGCTACCAGCGTCCGGACCGGCAGGATTACAGCGTGGAGGCGTTCCGGCAAATCTATGCGATGCTACGGCCCGGCGGCACGCTCGGCATCGAGGACCACCGCCTGCCCGAAAGCGCCGATGCGGAGCGCGAGCGCACCAGCGGCTACATCAAGGTTTCGACGATCCGCCGGCTCGCCGAAGCTGCGGGCTTCCGCTTCGTCGCCGCCTCCGAGGTCAACGCCAACCCGCGCGACACCGCCGATTGGCCGAACGGCGTATGGACCCTCCCGCCCGCGCTTCGCCTCGGCGAGGTCGACCGTGAGCGCTACCTCGCGATCGGCGAGAGCGACCGGATGACCTTGCGGTTCGTGAAGCCGGAATAGCGTCTGCCGATCGTCATTGCGAGCGAAGCGAAGCAATCCAGTCCAGCGCTGGATTGCCGCGCCCCCTGCGGTAGCTCGCAATGACGGCGGAAGCTAGCTCAGCTTGTTCAGCTTGTCCTGAAGCGCGGCGAGCTGCGCCTTGAGTTCATCCAGTTCGGCGCGGTTGTCGGATGCGGCGCCCTGGTCAGCCGCCTCGGCCTTGTCGCCCTTGGCGGCGGCGGTGAACATTTCCATGTTACGCCGCGCGATCTCGGCGAAGGGATTGGCGGCGAGCGCACCGGCCATCGCCTCGCGGAACTTGCTCTGGTTGCGTTGAAGCTGCTCGAGGCTGGCCTCGAGATATTGGGGTACCACCGCCTGCATCTGGTCGCCGTACATCGAGATCAGCTGGCGCAAGAAATTGACCGGCAGCATGGTCGAGCCGCGAGACTCCTCGTCCATGATGATCTGCGTCAGCACGCCGCGGGTGAGGTCCTCGCCGGTCTTGGCGTCGATGACTTTGAACTGCCGCTTCTGGCGGACCATCTCGGCAAGGCGCTCGAGCGTGATGTAGGAAGAGCTTTCGGTATCATAGAGTCGCCGGTTCGCATATTTCTTGATGATGACCACGTCATCGTCCGGACCGGATGCCGCCATGAACGATTCCTTTGCTGCGCCCTCGGCACTAGCACCAAAGTTTGCCGCACCGCAACATCGGCCCCGGCCGCTTCCTCTGTTCCTCGAAATGCTGCGCAGCGAAACCGCAGCAAATCCGGCGCGGATGAAGGCGGCGCTGGAGGGACTGAGGAAATATCAGGAAGCGCCGCGCCCGCCCGCCGCGCAGCCGATGCCCGCGCTGGCCGAGACGCACGGCGCGGCGCTGCGCGATTATGGCGGCAGCGGGCCGCCCGTCCTGTTCGTCCCGTCCCTGATCAATCCCCCCAACGTCCTCGACATGGAGGATCGTTCGCTGCTGCGCTGGCTGAGCGGCAAAGGGCTGCGCATGCTGCTGCTGGATTGGGGCTGGCCGGGCCCGGAGCGGCGGGACATGTCGGTCGCCGGCCATGTTGAGCAGATTCTGCTGCCCCTCCTCGCCACCCTGAACGAGCCCGCCCTCCTCGCCGGTTATTGTCTCGGCGGGACGATGGCGCTCGCCGCCGCCGCGCCGGGCGGCGCGCGCGGTGTGGCCACGATCGCCGCGCCGTGGCGCTTCCACGGCTTTCCCGAGGAGTCGCGCCGAGCGCTGGCGAGGCTTTGGGACGGCGCGAAGCCTGCCGTCGAGGCCCTCGGCGTGCTACCGATGGAGGTCCTGCAATCGGCCTTCTGGAGCCTCGATCCGGCGCGCACCGTCGCCAAGTTCGAGGCCTTCGCCGCGATGGACGGCGAGGAGGCGCGGACCTTCGTCATGCTCGAGGATTGGGCCAATGACGGCCCGCCCATCTCCGAGGCCGCCGGGCGCGAGATGTTTGATGGCTTGCTTGGCGCCGATGCGACCGGCGGCGGCCGATGGCGCGTGGCCGGCGATATTGTCGATCCCGCTGCGCTCCCCTGCCCTGTCCTCAACATCGTCTCGACCACCGACCGCATCGTCCCGGCCACTACGGCGCACGATGCCGGCGAGCGGGTCGACCTCGCTCTGGGCCATGTCGGGATGATCGTCGGCTCGCGCGCGCGCACCGCCCTGTGGGAGCCGCTGGCCGGCTGGCTTTCCCGCATTGCAGCAAGCTGCTAGGGCGCGCGCCGACCCCTGCACGGAGAGCCCCTCGCCATGACCGACGTCGTCATCACCGCCGCCAAGCGCACTCCCGTCGGCGCCTTCCTCGGCGCCTTCGCCGCCACCCCGGCCCACGAGCTCGGCCGCGTCGCGATCGAGGCCGCGCTGGCACAGGCTGGCGTCTCGGGCGAGGACGTCAGCGAGGTGATCCTCGGCCAGGTGCTGACCGCCGGCCAGGGCCAGAACCCGGCCCGCCAGGCCTCAATGGCCGCGGGCATCCCCAAGGAAGTGCCCGCGTGGGGCGTCAACCAGGTCTGCGGCTCCGGGCTGCGCGCCGTCGCGCTCGCGGCCCAGGCGATCCAGACCGGAGACGCGGCGATCGTGGTCGCCGGCGGCCAGGAGAGCATGAGCCTGTCCAACCACGCGCAGAATTTGCGCGGCGGCACCATGATGGGCGACCTCGCCTTCGTCGACACGATGATCAAGGACGGCCTGACCGACGTCTTCAACTGCTACCACATGGGGATCACCGCCGAGAACCTCGCCGAGCAATATCAGCTGACCCGCGGCGAGCAGGACGAATTCGCCGTCGCCAGCCAGAACAAGGCCGAGGCCGCGCGTAGCTCGGGCCGCTTCAAGGACGAGATTGCCCCGGTGACGATCAAGGGCCGCAAGGGCGACACGATCGTTTCTGACGACGAATATATCCGCGCCGGTGCCACCGTGGAGGGCGTCGCCGGTCTCCG
>DASQJU010000049.1:0-9465 GCA_035630915.1 Allosphingosinicella sp. | reverse complement strand
ACGCGCGGCCTCGGCCGCGAGCAGAACAACGCCTATCGCGCCATGCAGCAGGGCCAGATCCTCTCGCTGCCGCAGATCCGCGCCCGCATCCATGTGCCGGGCGCGGAATATATCGGCGCGGAGATGGTCGGGCCGACCATCTACCGGCTCAAATATATGCGCGGACCCAACGTCATCTGGATCGACGTCGATGCGGCCAGCGGACGTATCGTCGCCCGTTTCGGCATGTGACGCTTGGCGCTGGCGCCCCCCGGCTGCTATTCCCATATCAGATACGAAACAATCTGCCGTCGGCGCGGGTTGAGCGGCACGGTGCAGAGCGAAGGGAATTGGAATGCGTGTCCTGATCGTCGAGGACGAACCGAATCTGGGCCGCCAGCTGCGCGCGACGCTGGAGGGCGCGGGCTATGCGATCGATCTCGCCACCGACGGCGAGGACGGCCACTATCTGGGCTCGACCGAGACCTATGACGCGATCATCCTCGATCTCGGCCTGCCCGAGGTCGACGGTCTGACCGTGCTCGACCGCTGGCGCAAGGAGGGGATCAAGGTCCCCGTTCTGGTCCTCACCGCACGCGACAGCTGGTCGGACAAGGTCGCCGGCCTCGACGCCGGCGCCGACGACTATCTCGCCAAGCCATTCCAGACCGAGGAGCTGATCGCGCGCCTGCGCGCCCTGATCCGCCGCGCCTCCGGCAATGCCTCCTCCGAGCTGACCGCCGGCGACGTCCGCCTCGACACCCGCTCGGGCAAGGTCACGCTCGACGGCGAGCCGGTGAAGCTAACGGCGCAGGAATATAAACTGCTCTCCTATCTGATGCACCACAAGGGCAAGGTGGTCAGCCGGACCGAGCTGATCGAACATATCTACGACCAGGATTTCGACCGCGATTCGAACACGATCGAGGTGTTCGTGACCCGCATCCGCAAGAAGCTCGGGCCCGACGTGATCACCACCATCCGCGGCCTCGGCTACAGCCTCGAGGACACGCGCGCGTAGGCGGCGCGGCCGATGAAGCTGCCGCGCCCTTTCAGCCGCCGGACCGCGACCTCCGCCCCCGGAAGGCGGCGCTCCGGCTCGCTCACCCAGCGAATGATCGTGATCTCGGCGGTGTGGATCGCCGTCCTGCTCGGTCTCGGCGGCTTCGCTCTAGACCGCGTGCTGAGCTCGGCGATCATCAGTAATTTCGACGCCCAGCTCGATTATGTGCTGACCGCCATGATCTCCTCCTCCGAGATCGGTCCGGAAGGCGAGGTGCTGTTCAACCGCGCGCTGGCCGACCAGCGCTTCATCGAGCCCTATTCGGGCCTCTATTTCCAGATCACCGGGGAGGGGTTCGACGCCTATCCCTCGCGCTCGCTGTGGGATAGGCGGCTCGAGGTTCAGTCGCACAACGACAGCGAAATCCATCTTTACGACAGTTCGGAATTCCCGAGCGAGCGCCTCCGCGTGATCGAGCGCGACGTGCGGCTGCCGGGTTCGCCGGTGCGCTGGCGCTTCCAGGTCGCGCAGAGCCGCGAAGTGGTCAACCAGCAGATCGACGTCTTGCGGTGGACGATGGTCCGATCGTTCGGCATCCTTGGCCTCGGCCTGATCATCCTCGCCTCGCTGCAGGCGATCTACGGCCTGTGGCCGCTGCGCCGCGTGCGGCGCGCGATCGCCGCGATCCGATCCGGGCAGAAGTCGCGGATCGAGGAACGGCTGCCGCGCGAGATCGAGCCGCTAACCGAGGAGCTCAACGCCCTGCTCGCCCATAACGAGACCCAGGCCGAGGAGGCGCGGCGCCACGCCGGCAATCTCGCCCATGCGCTGAAGACGCCGCTGACGGTAATTACCAACGCCGCGACCGCGCGCAGCCCCGATCTCGCCGACACGGTGTGCCGCGAGGCGACGACGATGCGCCGCCAGGTCGACCACCATCTCGCCCGCGCCCGCGCGATCGGCCGGCGCTCCTCGGCGCACGCCCGAGCGCCGGTCTGGATCTCGCTCGAGGCGGTCGAGCGCGCGGTTTCACGTCTCTATCCCAGCACCACGATCGACCTCGTCGGCGATCGCTCATCGGAAGTCCGGGTCGAGCGCCAGGACTTGGACGAAATGCTGGGCAACCTGATCGAGAATGCCGCCAAATATGGCGGAAGTCGGGTCTTCGTTACCGTGCGGACGACCCCGCAATGCGTCGAGATCGAGATCGAGGATGACGGGCGCGGGATCCCCGAGGCCGAGCGCGAGACGATCTTCGACCGCGGCGCCCGGCTCGACACCGGCAAGCCCGGAACAGTCCTCGGCCTCGCCATCGTCCGCGACGTCGCGCAAATCTATGGCGGCTCGGTTCATCTCGAGGAGAGCGAGGATCTCGGCGGCCTGCTGGCGCGGCTCAGGCTTCCTCTGGCGGGATAAGCCAGCCCTTGTAGTGGATCAGCAGGCCGACCAGAGGAAGCGCGATCGGCACGTCGAAATGAAAGCGCCCCTCCGCCTCATATTCGCACGCCAGCCCGCGCGGCAGCAGGAAGCGCGGCATCAGCAGCGGGCCGACCCACCAGCGCCGGAAGGGCATCGACAGCCCATTGCGCTCGAGGCGCAGGTCCATTTCGAAGCGTATCGGGCCGAACCGCTCGACCAGCCGGCCGCCCCGATTCGACAGGCGGCTTTCGAAGCAGCTCCCGCCGAAGTCGCGCCGCCAGGTCTCGACTCCCTGTTGCTCGCGCATCCAGACGGAGACGGGCACTCCAGACCCGGCGGGCGGGAAGCCCATCACCCGGCCAATCAGCCGCGCGGCCACGTTCCGGCCGCGCGCGATTTCCGCAATGCCCGAGGCGGCGAAATCGCCATTGACCAAGTGCAGGGCGCGGACTGCCGCAGGAAGCCGCTCGAAATCCCTCCCCATGATCCGCGCGTAGAGCGGCTCGGGGCTGCTTTCCTCGACCGCCGCGGTCAGTGCGAGCGGCGCGAAGGCCGGCTCATAGTCTTCCAGCGTCAGGCATCCCGCCGCGCTGCGCGCACCCGCCAGCAGACCCTCGGCGAGCTTGGCGGCGAGCAGCGGTACCGCGAGCGCCGGAATCCAGAGACCGTCCCCACGCTCGGCGAGGACCGTCCAGTCGCGGCGCACCGCCTGCTCGCCCTGCCAGCCGCTGACCGTGACGCGCATCGCCGAGCGATCGCCGCCGATCCGACCCACCATCTGCTGGAGCCGCCAGCCGATTCCGCTCAAGCCAAGCAGGCTTTTGAACCAGCCCCAACGCACCGGCCAGCTCAGCAGCCAAAGCAGAATGTTCTCCGCTTCGAGCTCGGTTCCGGCCCGGAACCGCACCGCCGGCCGGCCCGGATAGCGCTCCGGAAACAGCGACAGATCGGGGACTTCGCAAAGCGCAACTCGCTTACGCAGCGCGGGCCGGCCCGTCAGCGAGAAGCGCACCTTGCCGATCTCCTGCCAGCCAAATCCCTGCCGCCAGGCGGCGCCGCGCCAGAGCCGCACCGGTCGGCCGACATAGGAAAGGATCGCGCGGACGGTAGAGGCGCCGCTGGTGGCGCGATTGCCGACGCTGAGCGCCATGTCGATCGCGCTGACGCGCTCCAAGCCCGCCGCGAGCCGATCGCAGACTGCGGAGGTCAGCGCCGGAAGGCTGCTCGCGCCCGATATGACGACCACGCCCGCTTCCTTTGCCGCCGCATCGAGCCTTCCGATTCCGCAGACGAAATCCCGCCCGTCGGCGAGGTCGATATAATGGCAGCCGGCGGCGATACAGGCTTCGGGCAACCGATAGTCGCTGTCCTGAAAGGGCCCCGCCGCGTCGACGACGAGCCACGGCTTCTCCTCGCCCAGCCCGTCCCGACGGTCGAGCGCCAGCGGGCGCATGGCGAGGTCTGGGCGCCGCGCACAGAAGTCCTGCGCCCCGCCAAGTCTCCGGCCGGCCACGATTACCGCAAAGCCCGCCTCGGCGAGTAGCACCGCCGCCCGGCCGCCGAATCCGCCATAGCCGCCCAGGACGAGCACCTCCCTCACAGCAGCCGGTCGCATAAGGCCGCGTCCACGAGGCAACAGTCCGGCGCGCGGCCGAACAGCCGGTAACGATTGCGCGCCAGCACGTCGTACGCGGCGTCCCGCAATCGCCGCGGCAACAAACGCAACGCGGTTCCCGCCCGCCACGGCCAGGGCAGCAGTCTCGCCATTTCGATCAGGGCGTCGGTACGCTGATGAAGCCGCCCGTCAGCCAGCAGGAGATACGTATCGAATCGATCGGTCGGCAGACCGAGGTGACGATAAAACGCCTGGCCCAGCGGCTGCTGAGCTGGGGTCATCCGAAACCGCCCGGCGCCGTCGGCGCGGACCACCAGACGCATCGAGCGCGAGCAGAAGACGCAATCGCCGTCGAACACGACCAGCGGCCGGCTGTCGTCGAACGCCGGAACCTGCGGATCGTCTCGATAGGCATAAGCCGTCGGCGCTGGCTTCACGAATCCCCCATGTTGCGCAGCGCCTCTTCGCGCCGCCGGGCGCGCCGCGCAAGCTCGCCCCTTGCCTTTGCCCGCGCGGGACTGCACATCGCCCCGGCAATGACCGCGACCGTGCATCCGATCGGCGCCGCCCGCGCCCCGTCGCTCGATCCGATGATCCAGCTCGTCGCGGCCGATCTCAATCATGTCAACGCGGTCATCCTCGACCGGATGCAGAGCGACGTCGCCCTGATCCCCGAGCTCGCCGGGCATCTCATCGCCGGCGGCGGCAAGAGGATGCGGCCGATGCTGACGCTCGCCTGCGCGCGGCTGCTCGACTATCCGGGCGCGCGCCACCACAAGCTCGCCGCCGCGGTCGAGTTCATCCACACCGCAACCCTGCTCCACGACGATGTCGTCGACGGCTCGGGCCTCAGGCGCGGCAAGCGCACCGCGAACATCATCTGGGGCAATCCGGCCTCCGTCCTCGTCGGCGATTTCCTCTTCTCGCGCAGCTTCGAGCTGATGGTCGAGGACGGCAGCCTCAAGGTCCTCAAGATCCTCTCGCGCGCGTCGGCGGTGATCGCCGAGGGCGAGGTCGACCAGTTGACCGCGCAGCGCCGGATCGAGACCGGGGAGGACCAGTATCTCGGCATCATCTCGGCCAAGACCGCCGCCTTGTTCGCCGCCGCCTGCCGGATCGCCGCCGTGGTCGCCGAGCGCGGCGAGGCGGACGAACTCGCGCTCGACGCTTACGGCCGCAATCTCGGCATCGCCTTCCAGCTGGTCGACGACGCGATCGACTATGCGTCCGACGCCGAGACGATGGGCAAGGGCGTCGGCGACGATTTCCGCGACGGCAAGGTGACCCTGCCGGTGATCCTCGCCTTCGCGCGCGGGACCGACGCCGAACGCGCCTTCTGGCGCGACGCGATGAGCGGCGCGCGCTGCAGCGATGCCGATCTCGCGGAGGCGACGCGGCTGCTGCGGGCGACCGGTGCGCTCGACGACACGATCGAGCGGGCGCGGATGTTCGGCCAGCGGGCGATCGACGCGCTCGCCTCCTTCCCGGCCGGGCGCGCGCGATCGGCGCTCAGCGAGGCGGTCGAGTTCGCGATCGCCCGCGCCTATTGATGGCGATGCACGCGCCGCGAAAAGGCGATCTCGACCGCATCGGCCCGTTCCACCCCTATCTGGTCTATGCGGCGATCGTCCTGCTCGATCTTGCAGGGCTCGCCATCATCGTCCTGCTCCTGATCGGAGCGATTGATTGGATCGAGAACCTGTTCTGAACCTGCCCATCGAGACGGCGCTCCCTCGGCTGCTCGAGGCGCTTCGTGCCGAAAGCAACGCGATCCTCGTCGCCCCGCCCGGCGCGGGCAAGACCACGGCGGTGGCCCCCGCCTTGTTGGGCGAGCCGTGGTGCACGGGAGAAATCCTGCTCCTCTCGCCGCGCCGGCTCGCCGCGCGCGCCGCAGCCGAGCGCATGGCGGAGCTGGCCGGCGAGGCGCCCGGCGGGACGATCGGCTATGCCACCCGGCTCGACACCAGGCGCTCTGGGCGCACCCGGATCACCGTCCTCACCGAGGGCATTTTCCTCAATCGCGTGCAGGACGATCCGGAGCTCAAGGGCGTCTCGGCAGTGCTGTTCGACGAGGTGCACGAGCGCAGCCTCGACAGCGATTTCGGCCTCGCGCTGGCGCTCGACGCGCAAAAGGGGTTCCGCCCCGATCTGCGCCTCCTCGCCATGTCCGCGACGCTCGACGGGGCGCGGTTCGGCCGGCTGATGGGCGGCGCGCCGGTGATCGAAAGCGAGGGCCGTGCTCATGAGATCGACTTCGTCCATCTCGGCCGCAAGCCGGAGCGCCGGATCGAAGACGAGATGGCCGCGGCGATCCGTCGCGCGCTGGCCGAGAGCGAGGGCGGCCTGCTCGCCTTCCTGCCCGGCGTCGCCGAGATCGGGCGCACCGCGGAGCGGCTCGAGTCCCTGCCGCCGGGGGTCGCGCTGCACCGCCTGCACGGCTCGCTCGATCCGGCCGCGCAGCGTGCGGCGATCGCCCCGGCATCCGGCGGCGTCCGCAAGCTGGTCCTGGCAACCTCGATCGCGGAGACCAGCCTCACCCTCGATGGCGTGCGGATCGTGGTTGATTCGGGCCTGGCGCGCCGGCCGCGCTACGACCGGGCCGCCGGGCTGACCCGGCTGGTCACCGAGCGGGCCAGCCAGGCGTCCGTGGCGCAGCGCGCAGGACGCGCGGGGCGGCAGGGCCCGGGCGTAGTCTACCGTCTGTGGGAGGAGGCGGCGACGCAGAGCCTGCCACGCTTCGACCCGCCGGAAATCCTCGAGGCCGATTTGTCGGCGCTGCTGCTGGACTGCGCGTTGTGGGGCGTCGCCGATCCGCGCTCGCTGGGCTGGCTCGATCCGCCGCCGGCCGCGGCGCTCGACGAAGCACGCAAGCGGCTGACCGCGCTCGGGGCGCTCGAAGGCGAGCGCGCGACCGAACATGGCCGCGCCATCGCCGCCATGCCGCTGCCGCCGCGACTCGCGCACATGCTGATCGAGGCGGCGGAGCGGGGATGGGCGGGGACCGCGGCGGAGGCCGCCGTGCTGCTTTCGGAACGCGGGCTCGGCGGCAATGATGCCGACCTGGAGACCCGAGCGCGGCGGTGGCGTACCGACAAGAGCAAGCGGGCCGAAGCAGCGCGAGGCCTTGCGCAGCGCTGGCAGCGCCTGACCGGCCGGCCTGGCGGCAAAGGCGCGATCGGGGCCTGCATCGCTTTGGCGTTCCCGGACCGCCTCTCGAAGCGACGCGATCCCTCGGGCGCCGACTGGATCAGCGTAGGCGGCCGCGCCTTTCGGCTCGATCCCGCCTCGCCGCTCGCGCGCGAGGCGTGGTTGGCGGTGGCCGAGGTCGCCGGCGCGGCTGGCGGGGCGCGGATCCTCGCAGCGGCGCCGATCGATCAGGCGATGGTGGAAAACCTGTTTGGCGGCCGGATCGACGCCGGCACCGAGGTGCGCTTCGATCCGGCGAGCGGCGGCGTCCGCGCCTCGCACGGCCGGCGGCTGGGCGCCGTGCTTCTTTCGGGAGGGCAGGATAGCCGCGCGGAGCCGGCCGCGATCGAGGCGGCGTTGCTGGAGGGTGTGCGGATGCATGGCCTAGCGCTGCTGCCGTGGAGCGAACGGACCCAGGCTCTGCGCAGCCGCGCCGCCTTTGCCCGGCGCATCGACCCATCGCTGCCCGATCTCTCGGACGAAGCATTGCTGGCGACGCTCGACCAATGGCTTCCGCCGCTGCTCGCGAGCAAGCGGCGTCTCGGCGACGCGGCTGTGGAACTGCCGCTGGGCTGGAGCGAACGCCAGGCGATCGACCGGCTCGCGCCAGGCCATTTCGAGACGCCCGCCGGCAGCCGTCACGAGATCGATTATGAGGCCGAGGCCGGGCCCACGGTCACGGTCCGGGTCCAGGCCTTGTTCGGCCTCGATGCCCATCCAATGGCGGGGGGCGTGCCGTTGGTGCTCGCGCTGACGTCGCCCGCCGGCCGTCCGATCCAGACCACGCGCGACCTGCCGGGCTTCTGGCGGGGCAGCTGGAAGGCGGTCGCGAAGGAGATGCGCGGGCGCTACCCGAAGCATCCCTGGCCCGACAATCCCGCGGCCGCCGATCCGACATTGAAGACCAAGAAAGCAATGGCGCGTTCAGGAAAGACCGGCCAACAAAGCTGAGTGCTGCGCCGCGCCCTCCTCGCCATCTCGCTCGCGGCCTCCGTGCCCGCGGCGGCCCAAGAGGAGGCGGCGGGGCGTCAGGCGGAGCTCACGGTCTACGGCGCCGACGCCTGCCCGCAATCGACCGACGAGGAAATCGTCGTCTGCCACCGGCGACCCGAGGAGGAGCGCTACCGCATTCCCGCGCCGCTGCGGCGGAGCAGCCGGAATTCGGAGCAATCGTGGGGTAGCCGGGTCGAAACGCTCGACGAGGTCTCGCGCAGCAGCCGGCCCAACAGCTGCTCCCCGGTCGGCAGCTTCGGCCAGACCGGCTGCACGCAGCAAATGGTGCGCGAGTGGTACGAGAGCCGGAGAGCCGGGCGACGCGCGCGCTAGGCGCAAGCAGCTGAAATCATTGCTGCTACAAATTTAGCAATCCCGATCAATCTCTTTTGCGTCTTAGTGGGGTAATACAGCTCACGTGCGGGTGTTCAGGGGGCCGTCGCACGCAGAGGTCACTTTGACAAAAGAGGATGGTTCCCATGCGTAGAATGTTGATCACCAGTCTCGCCTTCGCGCTTCTTCCGGCGTCGCTCCCGGCGCAGGCCGAGACGGCGCCAAACGCCGGCAATTCCCAGCCCCAATCCGCCCAGCAGCAGCAGCCTGCTCGCGAGGCTGCGACCGATCCCAACCGCCAGATCTGCGTTACCGAGCGACTGAGCGGTTCGCGCATGCCGCGCCGCGTCTGCCGCACCGCGCGCCAGTGGGAAGCGCAGAACGACGGGTCGGACGACCGCTAATTGAAACGCCTCACGGCAGGGTGAGGCGCCGGGAGGGGCGGGTCCGCAACCGCCCCTCCCGGATCAATTCGGGTCCGGCTCAGCGATCGTTGGTGGGGTGGCCGACCAGGGACTTGACCAGGTCCAGCGCGCGATCGGCATAATCCCGAAGGTCCCCGCGCGAATAACCCGCCCGGGCTCGCCCCGACAGCTCGTAATGATTGGCGACCATGATCATGGTCAGCATGCGCGGATCCGCGCTGGCGGGGATTTCGCCCTCCGCCGCGGCCTTCTCGAAGCGGCGCTGGAAGGCCCGCTCCAGCGACTCCATCGAGCCGCGGACGACTGACGAGATTTCAGGGTCCTCGGCTGCCTCCGGCATCGCCGTCGACATCATGAAGCAGCCGCTGCCGTCCCCCTTGCCGCGCAGGAACTTGTCGATCGACCTCTCCGACACCTCGTACAGCGATTCGAACAACGCAGGCACCGCGAACGCCTCGGCGAACTCGGCCCGGACCTCGGCGAGATAATTGTCGAGCGCGGCAAGATAGAGC
>DASQJU010000048.1:0-11080 GCA_035630915.1 Allosphingosinicella sp. | reverse complement strand
CGGGCGATCGTTGAGGAAACGGGATACCCGGCCATCGTCCGGCCGGCGTTTACGCTCGGCGGAACCGGCGGCGGTACCGCTTACAATCCGGAAGAGTTTGAAGACATTGCCCGCAACGGCTTAGCCGCGTCACCTGTCTCGCAGATCCTGGTCGAAGAATCGATACTCGGCTGGAAGGAATACGAGCTTGAGGTCATGCGTGACCTCAACGACAACGTCGTTATAATCTGCTCGATCGAGAATTTTGATCCAATGGGCGTGCATACCGGCGATTCGATTACGGTTGCTCCGGCACAGACCCTCACCGACAAGGAATACCAACTGATGCGCGACGCATCGATCGCGGTGTTGCGCGAGATCGGCGTCGACACCGGCGGCTCGAACGTGCAATTCGCGATCAATCCGGATGACGGCCGCATGGTGGTGGTCGAGATGAACCCGCGCGTCAGCCGCTCCTCGGCGCTCGCCTCCAAGGCGACCGGTTTCCCGATCGCCAAGGTCGCGGCCAAGCTCGCGGTCGGCTACACGCTCGACGAGATCCAGAACGACATTACCGGCGTCACCCCGGCCTCGTTCGAGCCGACGATCGACTATGTCGTGACCAAGATCCCGCGCTTCGCCTTCGAGAAGTTCAAGGGCTCGGAGGCCTTGCTCTCGACCTCAATGAAGTCGGTCGGCGAGGTGATGGCGATCGGCCGCTGCTTCGAGGAGAGCCTGCAGAAGGCGCTGAGGGGCCTGGAAACCGGCCTGATCGGCCTCGACGGCGTCCGCGAATTCTACGGCGCGTCCCGGGACGATATCCTCGCCGCCTTGGCGCTGCCGAGCCCAGACCGGCTGCTCGTCGCCGCCCAGGCGCTGCGCGAGGGCCTGACGGTCGAGGAGGTCCACGCGGTGACCAAATACGACCGCTGGTTCCTCGAGCGGATCGCGGGCCTCGTTGCCGAGGAAGAGGGGATCTGCCGCAACGGCCTGCCGCACGACGCCGAGGGGCTGCGGCGGCTCAAGGCGCTCGGCTTCTCCGACCGGCGCCTGGCGGAGCTCAACCTCAAGTCGGCCAATGTCGCCGGCGGCGGGGTCAAGACCCGGGCGCGGGGCCACGGCCTGATCCACGACGCGGTAAAGGCGATGATCGGTGCGACCACCGAGGACGAGGTGCGGCGCTTCCGCCAGCGGCTCGGCGTACGCCCGGTGTTCAAGCGGATCGACACCTGCGCCGCCGAGTTCGAAGCGAAGACGCCCTACATGTATTCGACCTACGAGGCGCCGAGCTTCGGCGCGCCCGAGGACGAGAGCCAGGTTTCCGACCGCAAGAAGGTCGTCATCCTCGGCGGAGGGCCGAACCGGATCGGGCAGGGGATCGAGTTCGACTATTGCTGCGTCCACGCCGCCTATGCCCTTAAGGAGGCCGGCTACGAGACGATCATGATCAACTGCAACCCGGAGACGGTGAGCACCGATTACGACACGTCCGACCGCCTCTATTTCGAGCCGCTGACGGTCGAGGACGTGCTGGAAATCCTCCACGTCGAGCAGAGCCGGGGCACGCTTCATGGCGTCATCGTCCAGCTCGGCGGGCAGACCCCGCTCAAGCTCGCCCAGGCGCTGCACGACGCCGGCATTCCCATACTCGGCACCTCGCCCGACGCGATCGACCTCGCCGAGGATCGCGAGCGTTTCGCCAAGCTGGTCGACAAGCTCGGGCTCAAGCAGCCCCTGAACGGCATCGCCCGCAGCCGCGACGAGGCGCTGAAGGTCGCCGAGCGGATCGGCTATCCGGTGCTGACGCGCCCCTCCTACGTACTCGGCGGGCGAGCGATGGAGATCGTCGACAGCGCGGTCCAGCTCGAGGATTACATCCACACCGCCGTCCAGGTGTCGGGCGACAGCCCGGTGCTGATCGACCAGTATCTGCGGGACGCGATCGAGGTCGACGTCGATGCCATTTGCGACGGCGCGGACGTGGTCATCGCCGGCGTCATGCAGCATATCGAGGAGGCGGGCGTCCATTCGGGCGACAGCGCCTGCTCCTTGCCGCCTTATAGCCTGCCCGGCGAGGTGATCGCCGAGATCGAGCGGCATGCCGATGCGTTGGCCCGGGCGCTGGGCGTCGTCGGGCTGATGAACATCCAGTTCGCGGTCAAGGACGGCATCGTCTACCTGATCGAGGTCAATCCGCGGGCGAGCCGGACGGTTCCTTTCGTCGCCAAGGCGATCGGGACGCCGATCGCCAAGATCGCGGCGCGGGTAATGGCCGGTGAGAAGCTCGCCGATCTGCCGCCGATCGATCGGAACGTCGCCCATATCGCGGTCAAGGAGGCGGTATTCCCGTTCGCCCGCTTCCCGGGGACTGATCCTGTCCTCTCACCGGAGATGAAGTCGACCGGAGAGGTGATGGGGATTGCAGGGGATTTCCCAACTGCCTTCCTCAAGTCGCAGCAGGGCGCGGGGCTTGATTTGCCGGTCTCCGGCTGCCTGTTCGTCTCGGTCAAGGACAGCGACAAGCCGATCGTCCTGCCCGCGGTGAAGGCGCTGATCGAGCTCGGCTTCGGCGTAATCGCGACCGGCGGCACGGCCGACTATCTGCAGGCCGAGGGGCTGGCGGTCGAGCGGGTCAACAAGGTCGCGCAGGGACGGCCGCATATCGTCGACAAGATCAAGGACGGCGGCGTCCACATCATCTTCAACACCACCGAGGGCTGGCAGAGCCACAAGGACTCGGCGTCGATCCGCGCCTCGGCCGTGCAGCAGAAGATTCCCTATTTCACGACCGCGGCCTCGAGCGCCGCCGTCGCCCGCTCGATCGGGGTGCTCAAGGCACATGGCCTTGAAGTACGCGCGCTGCAGGACTATTATTCCGCCTCCAGAGCGTGATCCCGCGACAATCGAAGCCGAGATCAGGCGCTGCGTGAAGCAGCGCCGCTGCAAAGAGTTTTATTGGACGAAAGGCGTGAGTGAATGGCGACGGTCGACAAGCTGCCGATGCTGGCCGAGGGCTACGAGAAGCTCCAGACGGACCTGCGGCACCTGAAACTGATCGAGCGCCCGTCGATCATCGATGCGATCGAGGAAGCGCGCGGCCACGGCGATCTCTCCGAGAATGCCGAATATCATGCTGCCAAGGAGCGCCAGGGCCACGTCGAGTCGACGATCGCCGACCTCGAGGACCGGATCAGCCGGGCGATGGTGATCGATCCCTCGACCCTGTCGGGCGACAAGGTGGTGTTCGGCGCCACGGTCCACCTGCGCGACGAGAACGACAACAAGATCAAATATCAGATTGTCGGCGAGACCGAGGCCGACGCCAAGAGCGGGCGCATCAGCTACGCCTCGCCGCTCGGCCGCGCGCTGATCGGCCGCTCGAAGGGCGAGGAGGTCGAATTCTCCGCGCCCTCGGGCGACAAATATTACGAGATCAAGAAGATCGAGTTCATCTGAGCCGCCCGTCCTTCAAGGAACGGCCGCATGCGCCTGCCTGACAGCTGGTCGAAGGCCCGCGTGACGCTGGCGATCGTCGCGGTCACGAGCCTTGCGTGGCTGGTCGTTGCCGTGCTGGGCAAGAATGCGGAGGCGGCCGTCTGGGGCGGGTTCATCCCCGGCCGGTACCCGTTGATCGGGCAGGACGCGGGCTTCGCGCCGTTCTGGATTACCCCGCTCACTGCGACCCTGGTTCATGCCAACGTGATCCATGTTCTCTTCAACATGGTCATGCTCGTCTTCTGCGGTCGGCCGGTCGAAGCCGTGCTGGGCCGGGTCAATTTCGTAATCATCTATGTGCTTGGCGCCTATGGTGCGGCGGCGGCCCAGTATCTCGCGGATCCGTCTGCGCTGGTGCCCATGGTTGGCGCGAGCGGGGCAATCTCGGCGGTGCTCGGTGCTTATGCGATGCTGTTCGGCCGCAACAAGGTGAAGGTCGCGAACCACCGGCTCGCCTTGCTGCTCAATGCGTTGTGGCTGCTCGCCGCATGGATCGTCCTGACGCTGATGCTGGGAGTCATTCTCCAGGGCGGAATGATCGGCGGCACGGCGATGGGGCTTGCGGCCGCAGCGCATATCGGCGGCTTCCTGGTCGGCCTGATCCTCGCCACGCCGCTGCTGCTGTTCCGTTACCGGAAGGCCTAGGTCAGGATTTGGTGGAATCCGCCTCCGGCTCGAGCAGCCGGTGAAGGTGGACGACGACATATTTCATC
Organism: Allosphingosinicella sp.; assembly: GCA_035630915.1. GTDB lineage: Bacteria > Pseudomonadota > Alphaproteobacteria > Sphingomonadales > Sphingomonadaceae > Allosphingosinicella. The sequence goes on along the minus strand of DASQJU010000048.1, from coordinate 6,893 downwards.
TCGGCATCGTCGACCGTGCGCTGGGCCTTGCCCCGCCAGGCGTCGAGCGCGCTGGCATAATCAGGATAGAGACCGACCATCTCGACCGTCGAAAGATCGAAATCGAGGCCGGTCGGGTCCTTGACCCGACCGCCGAAGACAAAATGAAGCTTGCTCATGACGCCGACCGCCTAGGGGAGGGCAGGCCCGAGCGCAAGAAGCGGCTCAGGACTTGCCCGACACCGCTTCCGTGACCGCCTCGGTCACCGCCTCGCCGACCTTCTGCGCCGCGCGGGTGCGGATCTCGTCGATCTGGTCGCGGCCCGCGTCGAGCCCTTTCTGGACCGCTTCGCGCGCCGCGCCGGTCAGGCGGCGGCCGGTCTTGCCGAGCAGCTGCTCCTCGCGCTCGCTGCGCGGCAGAAGCGTCGCAAGCAGCGCGCCGACGGCGAAGCCGCCGATGACCGCGGCGACCGGATATACGGCGAGCTGCTCGCCGGCCTGACGCGTGGCGTCGGCGGCGCGGCTGCGCGCGGTCTCATAGGCGGTGGCGGTGCGCTCTCGCGCGGCCTCGAGCGCTCCGGCGGTCCGGGTGCGGGGCCGGCCCGCTTGGGGGGATTCGGGCTTGTCCGACCGAGGGGGCATCAACTGACTCCTTCTTTAAGCTTCACTTTCCTGCCGGCGACCGGCTCCAGCACATTGAACCGGTCACTCGCCGTTTCGATCCGGGTGGTGATCAATTCCTCGTCGTTCTCGTCGTCATCCTCACCCGAAACCAGCCTGCCGATGCCGCGCTTGATCGGCTCGCGTGCAAGGAACAGGCCGAGCGCGCCGAGGGCGATCGCGACCGCTCCCGGACGCTTCTTCGCCGCGTCGAGCGCGCCTTCGGCGAGATCGGCGCTCTTTTCCTTGACCCCGTCCCAGGCCTCGCCGGCGAGGTTGCCCGGCTTCATGCGGTGCTGGAGCGCGCCGATCGTGCTGTCGAGGCGGGCGCGGGCCAGCCGGACGTCGCGACTCGCCTGTTCGACGCGCTCGGCGCTCATTCAATCTCTCCGCGCTTGCGCGCCGCCGCTTCCTCTTCGCTGCCGCCGAGCGCCTGAAGGCCGGTCACGCCGGAGCGGATCAGCAAATAGCCCGTCAGCGCCAGCGCGGCGGCGATGATCACCCCGGCGAGCAGCGGCCCCGTGAGCGCCGCAAGGCCGAGCACCGCCCCGATCGTCAGTGCGATCAGGGCGGCGACGAGCAAGGCGGCACCGGCGCCCAGCAGCACCATGCCGCTGCGCGCCCGGCCGGCGCGGTGGACCGCGATCTGCCGGTAAAGATCGACCTCTGCACGCGCATAGGCCTTGCCGTCATCGATCAGGCGGCCGAACAGGTCGCCGATCGACTCATCGCGGGGATCGCCGGCCGGCGCGTCCAAATTCAGGCCTTGCCGCCGGAGCGGCCGCGCGTGTCGTCGAAGCCGGTCTTGATCACCCGCATCAGCGCGAAGCCGGCCACCGCGGCGATGCCGATGGCCACAGCCGGGCTCTTGCGGACGAATTCGCGGGTGTCGTCGATCAGGTCGTCGACGCTCTTTTCGCGCACGCGGCCCGAAAAGCCCGCGACCGCGTCGGCCGCCTGATGGGCGTAGCGTCCATAATCCTCGCCGAGGCGCTCATCGACCGAGCGGGCCGCTTCCTTGATCACTTCGCTGACCTCGTCGAGCATGCCGGTGGCGCGGCCCTTGCCGCCGTCGGCAAAGCCGCGCAGCCGCTCGGTCGCGGTGCCGCGCAGACTGGTCACATGATCGCGCACCTGGCTGACCAGCCGATCCGTGCCCTTGGCGTCGTCGGCGGTGGCGACGAAGCCGCCATTGCCGGTCGAGCCGCTCTTGCCGGTGTCGGTCTTGCTGGAGCCCGAGGCGCCCCGAACGACATGATCGGTGCCTTCGGGAAGTGAGGGTTGACGAGGGGGCATGGTCTAAATCTCCACTGCTGCGGATGGGCGAAACGTGCCCATCCAGAACACCCGCCCCGCGACATCCGTTCCGGGCCCCGCCGGGAAAGTTGCGCGTCTGGCGGCGGGCCGATATGCGGCCCTCACTCCCCATAGCCTATAACGAGGCCGCAACAAAATGACCGCGATCATCCACGTCCACGGCCGACAGATCCTCGACAGCCGCGGCAATCCCACGGTCGAGGTGGACGTGCTGCTGGAAGACGGCAGCCTGGGCCGCGCGGCCGTTCCCTCGGGCGCCTCGACCGGCGCGCACGAGGCGGTCGAGAAAAGGGACGGCGACAAGAGCCGCTGGCTGGGCAAGGGCGTCAGGGAGGCGATCGAGGCGGTGAACGGCGAGATCGCCTCGGCCGTCTCCGGCTTCGAGGCCGAGGACCAGGCCGAGATCGACGCGGCGATGATCGAACTCGATGGGACGGAGAACAAGTCGCGGCTGGGCGCCAATGCGATCCTCGGAGTCAGCCTCGCCGTCGCGAAGGCGGCAGCGGAGGCGCGGGGCCTGCCGCTCTACCGCTATGTCGGCGGCGTTTCCGCCTGCACCCTGCCGGTGCCGATGATGAACATCCTGAACGGCGGCGCCCACGCCGACAATCCGATCGATTTCCAGGAATTCATGATCGTGCCGGTCGGCGCGCCGACCTTCTCGGAAGCCCTGCGCTGCGGCGCCGAGATATTCCACACGCTGAAGCAGGGCCTGCACGATGCCGGCCTTGCGACCGCGGTCGGCGACGAGGGCGGCTTCGCGCCCAACCTCGCCTCGGCGCGCGATGCGCTCGACTTCATCATGACGTCGATCGACAAGGCCGGCTACAAGGCCGGGGACGACGTCATGATCGCGCTCGATTGCGCGGCGACCGAGTTCTTCAGGGACGGCGCGTACCGGATGGACGGGGAGGGGCGGAGCCTCTCGCCCGAGGAGATGGCCGGCTTCCTCGCCGATCTGTGCGACGCTTACCCGATCGCCTCGATCGAGGACGGGATGAGCGAGGACGACCTCGCCGGCTGGAAGGCGCTGACCGACCGGGTCGGCAAGCGCATCCAGTTGGTGGGAGACGATCTGTTCGTGACCAATCCCAAGCGCCTCGCCATGGGGATCGAGCAGGGCCTGGCAAATTCGATTCTGATCAAGGTCAACCAGATCGGGACGCTGACCGAGACGCTGGAAGCAGTCTCCGCCGCCCATCGCGCCGGCTATACGGCCGTGATGTCGCATCGCTCCGGTGAGACCGAGGACGCGACCATCGCCGACCTCGCCGTCGCCACCAATTGCGGGCAGATCAAGACCGGCAGCCTGGCGCGCTCGGACCGGCTCGCCAAGTATAACCAGCTGCTGCGAATCGAAGAGGAGCTGGGCGACGTGGCGATCTATCCGGGTCGCCAAGTCTTTGCTAACAAAGGCGGATGATCTCGATTCTCGCTGCTCTCCTTTTTGCTTCCGCGCAAAGTCCCACCCCTTCGACCGACGTCTGCTCGGCAAGCAACGCCGTGCCGGCGAGCGTTGCGCAGATCGCGCGCGACCCCGATAATTTCGTCGGCCGCTGCGTAACGGTGACGGCGCCGTCCAGCGCGGCGGCGTTGTTTCAGGACATCGATGCGATCTACCTCGGCACCGCTCCGGCGCCATTCGAGAGTGCCCATGGGGAGCGGGGGCGGATCGGGCTCTATGTTCTGGAGGATCCGTCGCCTCTGCGGGAAATGGCGCACAATGGCCCGTTGCATCTCACCGTCACCGGCACGGTCGATACCTGCGAAGCCACAATGGCGCGCTATCGTGCGGCCTTCGAGCGGAAGCACGCCCCCAACGAGATTCTTATCCCTAGCCTTGGCGGCTATTGCCACTGGTTCGGCGGCCCGGTGATTCGCGCAACCAGCTATTCGGTCGACCTCGCGGCACGCTTTGAACGGCTGACCGGCGAAGCGAAGCGGCGCGAGGTCGGGGACTTGGTTCCCGCCACACCGGGAATGCCGAGCTTCGGCGCCTTGCAGTCTTTCGCCCGCGAATTCGCCGATGCGATCCGCCGCCAGGACCGGGCGGCGTTGAGCGCGCTGCACGACGATCAGGCAAGCGCGGCCGAGCTCTCCTACATGCTCGATGTGCCGGATTCCCCCTTTGCCGTGCTCCGATCGGGAGAAGCCGGAGAAGCAATGCTGTTCGCACGGCGCGACGCCTCGGCGGAGCGCGGTGAAGTGCCCGGCGGCGTCATCTGCTTTTGCCGGACGGCCGATTGCGCGGGGCGCTGGCCGATTGCGCGGATGGACGCCGGCAACGGACCCGAGCGACCCTATGTCTGCACCGAGCTTGAGCCGCGGGACTGGCGACCACGCCTTGCCGGCCTCAACACCAGAATCGGCCCCGGCTGGCTGGCGGAACCGGCGGGGACCGCCTTTCGCAGTCCGACTCGCTAATCAAACCATCTGTCGTATTTTTGTGGGTATCTCCGCAAAGGGCTTGATTCCGTGCGGCTTTGCTGATTCTGTGACGGGGCGATGACGGTGGGGCGCAATCCTTTGATTCTGATCCGGCGGGCTGCCTGGCCGGCGGCCGGAATGCTGGTCATCGCCTATTTCCTCGGCGCCGCCGTGATCGGCGAGAATGGCGTCATGGCGTGGGGCGATTATCGCCATGCCCGGGCCGAGCGCAGCGAGCGTCTCGCCCAGCTCGAAGCCGAGAAGGCGCGGCTCGCGCACCGCACGCGGCTGCTTGATCCGGCCCATGCCGATCCCGACCTCGCCGACGAGTTGGTCCGCAGCCAGCTCGGCTATGTGCGTCCCGACGAGGTCATCATCCCGATGGATCAGCCGCCGCAGACGGCGCCCGCTTCCGTTCGCCGTCCGTAACGATTATCCCGGCCCCAATCGGGATGGGGATGAAGCGCTTCCTTCTGCTCGCTCTGCTAGCCGCCGCGCCATCGGTAGCGCCCGCGCAGATGTATCTGCCGCCGGTTGACCGATGCGCCTCGGATCGCAGCTTCGTCGCATTCCGCAATGCGCTGAACGCCGCGATCGCGCGGCGCGATGCGGCGTTCATCCTGGCGCACGTTTCGGACGATGTCATCTATCCCAACGCGATTAATGGCTCGCGGGCCGGCTTCGCCCGCTACTGGGGGCTCGACCGACCGGAGCGGAGCCGGCTCTGGCGCGAGCTCAGGGCGGTGCTGAGGCTCGGATGCGCGCGGGACGAGATCGGCCAGCTCTGGGTGCCCGCGGCGAATCTTCCGCAGGCAGACGGCACCGATGCAATGTCGTTCCGCGAGATCGCGGTGCCGATCGTCCCGCGCCTGCCGCTGCGGGCGGCACCATCGGACACCGGCCCGATCCTCGCGCGCCTGCGCTGGGACGCGCTGACCACGCCCGAGCATGACGACGGCCGCGGTGCCTGGGTACACGTATGGGACGCGCACGACCGCGAGGGCTGGGTGCGCCGAAGCCAGATCCGGCAGCTTACCGATTATGCCGCGGTGTTCGAGAAAAGACGGGGGGGCTGGCTGCTGACCAGCTTCATCCAGGGCGATTGAAGCCGCCGTGGCACCCGTTGCGCGGCTACGCGTTTGCCGTCATAGAGCCGCCAGCCAGCAAGAGGAGAAGGCCGAGGATGGCCCGAGCAGCAGCGCCGAAGCGCGCCCCGAAGAAAGCCGAAGCCGCGCCGGCCCCGCCGCTTGCCTCCAACCGCGAGCGCCCGCCCGAGCCCAAGCGCTACAAGGCCTCGAAGGAGGAGCTGCTCGACTATTACAAGCAGATGCTGCTCATCCGCCGCTTCGAGGAGCGCGCTGGGCAGCTTTACGGCCTCGGCCTGATCGGCGGCTTTTGCCACCTCTATATCGGCCAGGAGGCGGTCGCCGTCGGCCTGCAATCGGCGCTGGAGGTCGGCAAGGACAGCGTGATCACCGGCTATCGCGACCATGGCCACATGCTCGCCTACGGCATCGATCCCAAGGTGATCATGGCCGAGCTGACCGGGCGCGCGGCGGGCATCAGCCGCGGCAAGGGCGGCTCGATGCACATGTTCTCGACCGAGCATAAATTCTACGGCGGGCACGGCATCGTCGGCGCCCAGGTTTCGCTCGGCACCGGCCTCGCCTTCGGCCACAAATATTCGGGCGACGGCGGCGTCTGTCTCGCTTATTTCGGCGACGGCGCGGCCAACCAGGGCCAGGTCTATGAGAGCTTCAACATGGCGGAGCTGTGGAAGCTGCCGATCATCTTCGTGATCGAGAACAACCAATACGCCATGGGCACCAGCGTCAACCGCTCCTCGGCCGAGGACCAGCTCTACAAGCGCGGCGAGAGCTTCCGCATCAACGGCCTTCAGGTCGACGGCATGGACGTGCTTGCGGTGCGTGGCGCGGCGGAGACAGCGCTCAAATGGGTGCGCGGCGGCAAGGGGCCGATCCTGCTCGAGCTCAAGACCTACCGCTATCGCGGCCACAGCATGTCCGACCCGGCCAAGTACCGCTCGCGCGAGGAGGTGCAGGCGGTGCGCGACAAGTCCGACCCGATCGAGGCGGTGAAGCGCGAGCTGGAGAAGGTCGGCGCCAAAGAGGAGGACCTCAAGGCGATCGACAACGAGATCAAGAAGATCGTCGTCGAGGCCGCCGACTTCGCCGAGCAGGCGCCCCTGCCTGAGGCGGCCGAGCTCTACACGGACGTGCTGGTGGAGAGCTACTGATGGCGATCGAGCTCAAGATGCCCGCGCTCTCCCCGACGATGGAGGAGGGGACGCTCGCCAAGTGGCTGGTCAAGGAAGGCGACAGCGTCTCCGCCGGAGATATCCTCGCGGAGATCGAGACCGACAAGGCCACGATGGAGTTCGAGGCGGTCGACGAGGGAACGATCGCGAAGATCGTGGTCCCGGACGGCACCGACGGGGTGAAGGTCGGCGCCGTGATCGCGGTGATGGCCGGGGAAGGCGAGGATGTCGC
>DASQJU010000047.1:0-7029 GCA_035630915.1 Allosphingosinicella sp. | reverse complement strand
GCCGAGACGCTGACCTTTCTGCACGGCACGATCTCGGCGCGGCGGCATCCGGTGGCGGTGCCGGAGACGCCGATCTATCTGGACGGACTGCTCGCCGACACGCCGCTCACGGGCGGGCTCGAGCCGATGCTTGGCGAGGCGCATCTGCGAACGCTCACCATCCTCGGCTTTCCTGGTCTCAGCCGGCCCGGGATCCTCGACGCGCTCAATCATCAGGATTTCGGCTATCGCTGGGTCACAAGGTTCATCGCGCTCGACAAGACCGAGGCCGCCAGGGCGCTGACCAGGCTGCGCCGCCAATGGTTCAACAAGCGCAAGTCGATCACCGCGATGCTGCGCGAGGTCATCTACAACCAGCCGGCCTTATTGCTCGACAGCGACGCCGACAACAAGGTGGCCGATGCCGACCTCGCCTTGCAGGCGCTCGGCGGCGACCATGTCGCGTTCGGCTATCTGACCACGACGATCACGCTCGCCGATGCGGACCGCGCCCGGGTCGAGGAGAAGGCCCGCGCCGTCGAGCGCGTCGTCAACGGGCTCGGATTCACCACGATCCGCGAGAGCGTGAACGCGGTCGAAGCCTGGCTCGGGTCCTTGCCCGGCCATGTCTATGCCAATGTCCGCCAGCCGCTCGTCCACAGCCTGAACCTCGCCCATCTGATGCCGCTCTCCAGCGTCTGGGCCGGGCCCGCGCGCAACGCGCACCTGGACGGGCCGCCCTTGCTCTATGCCGAGACCAGCGGCTCGACGCCGTTCCGGCTCTCGACCCATGTCGGCGACGTCGGCCATATGCTGATCGTCGGCCCGACCGGCGCGGGCAAGTCGGTGCTCCTGGCTCTGCTCGCGCTCCAGTTCCGCCGCTATCCGGACAGCCAGGTCTATATATTCGACAAGGGCTTTTCGGCCCGCGCCGCGGTGCTGGCGATGGGCGGCGCCCATCATGCGCTTGGCCTTGGCGGTGAAGAGGAGGGCGGCCGGGCCGGCGAGGCCCGCGGAATCGCCTTCCAGCCGCTGCGCCATATCGACCGGGCGGCCGAGCGGGCCTGGGCCGCGGAATGGGTCGCGGCCCTGCTCGCCCACGAAAAGGTGCTGGTCACGCCCGAGATCAAGGAGGCGATCTGGTCGGCGCTGACCAGCCTCGCGTCCGCGCCGGCCGAGGAGCGCACGCTGACCGGCCTGTCGCTGCTGTTGCAGCTGGCGGCGCTTCGCTCGGCGCTGGCGCCCTACACGCTGGAAGGGCCGTTCGGGCGGCTGCTCGACGCGGCCGAGGACGATCTGGCGATCGCCGACGTGCAGTGCTTCGAGACCGAGGCCCTGATGGGGCAGGCGGGCGTCGTCGCGCCCGTGCTCACCTATCTGTTCCACCGGCTCGAGGAGCGCTTCACCGGCCGGCCGACCCTGCTGGTGCTCGACGAGGCCTGGGTGTTCCTCGACCATCCCTTGTTCGCGGCGCGCATCCGCGAATGGCTGAAGGTGCTGCGCAAGAAGAATGTCGCGGTGGTGTTCGCGACCCAGAGCCTCGCCGACATTGCCGATTCCGTGATCGCGCCGGCCATCGTCGAGAGCTGCCCGCAGCGCATATTGCTGCCCAACGACCGGGCGATCGAGCCGCAGTCGCGCGCGGCCTATGAGCGGTTCGGGCTCAATGCGCGGCAGGTCGAGCTGGTCAGCCGCGCGACCCCCAAAAGCCAATATTATCTCCAGTCGGCGCGCGGCAATCGCCTGTTCGAGCTCGGCCTCGGCCCGGTCGCGCTGGCGCTTTGCGGCGCCTCCGGTCCCGCCACCCAGGCGCGCATCGACGCGCTCCTCGCCGAGCATGGCGCGGACGGTTTCGCCGGCCGCTTCCTGGCCGGTGCCGGCCTCACCTGGGCCGCCGCATTGGCCGCCCGCTTCAACGCCACCCAAAACCTGAAAGGAGAATGACCATGAAATATGGGATGCGATCGGGCCTGCTCGGCCTGGCGGCGGCCGCGCTTGGCACCTGCCTGGTGGCGGCGCCCACGCCGGCCGCGGCGCAGATAAATGTGTTCGACCCCTCCAATTATGCCCAGAACATGCTCGGCGCCGCGCGCGCGCTGACCCAGATCAACCAGCAGATCCAGCAGCTTCAGAACGAGGCGCGGATGCTCGCCAATATGGAGCGCAACCTGTCGCGGATCGACTTTCCGCAGCTCGGGGCGCTCCAGCAGCGGCTGCAGCGGATCGATGCGCTGATGGGCCAGGCCCGGGGGATCGACTTCCGCCTCGACCAGCTCGACCGGCAATTCCGGCAGCTTTATCCGGAGGGCCTGGATCAGCTGCTGCGGCGGGACGGGCGCGCGGCCGCCGCGCGCGAGCGCCTGGAGGCCGCGATGTCGGCCTATCGGCAGACGATGAGCGTGCAGAGCCAGATCGTCGCCAATGTCCGCGACGACAGCGAGGCGCTCGCGCAGATCGTCGCGCGAAGCCAGGGCGCCGAAGGCGCGCTGCAGGCGCAGCAGGCCGCCAACCAGCTCCTCGCGCTGACGGCGCAGCAGCAGATGCAGATCCAGGAGCTGATGGCCGCGCAGTTCCGTAGCCAGGCGGTCGAGCAGGCGCAGCGCGCCCAGGTCGAGCGGGAGTCGCGCGAGAATCTGCGCCGCTTCCTCGGCGACGGGCGCGCCTACACGCCGCGGCCGCGCGGATGAGCTGAGGCGGGCCGCCCCCGCGGAAGCGCTGCCCCCTCGACGCTCCCCGCGGCCCGGCGGCCGTCTCGTCGCGGGGCCCTCCGGCCACCCCATTGGCCGAAGAGCCCCGCGGCACCCCCGATAGCACAGGCGGATTAATGAACGACTTAAACGTCATCGACCGGTTCATGGACAGCTTCGTCCGCTATATCGACAGCGGGTTCGGGCTGCTCGGTCCCGATGTCGGCTTCCTGACCACGATCCTCATCGGCATCGACATCACGCTCGCCGGCCTGTTCTGGGCGCTGGGCGGCGAGGACGACGTCATCGGCAAGTTCCTCCGGAAGATCCTCTATGTCGGGGTGTTCGCGCTGATCCTGAACAGCTTCGCGACGCTGACCGGCATCATCTTCCGCTCGTTCGCGGGCCTCGGGCTCACCGCCGGCGGCGGCACCATCACGGCCGGCGATTTGCTGCGGCCGGGGCGGCTCGCCGGGACCGGCTTCGAGGCGGCCAGGCCCTTGCTCGACCAGGCGGGCGAACTGGTCGGGCCGGTCGCCTTCTTCACCAACTTCGTCGAGATCGCCGTGCTGATGATCGCCTGGGTCGTGGTGATCGTCGCCTTCTTCATCCTCGCCGTGCAGATGTTCGTGACGATCCTTGAGTTCAAGCTGACCAGCCTCGCCGGGTTCGTGCTGGTCCCGTTCGCCTTGTGGAACCGCACCGCCTTTCTTGCCGAGCGCGTGCTCGGCAATGTCATCAGCTCCGGCATCAAGGTCATGGTCCTGGCGGTCATCGTCGGCATCGGCTCCAATTATTTCTCCGAGTTCACAGGCTCGCTGCAGGGGCAGGAGCCGGATCTGGACCAGGCGCTGTCGCTGATGCTGGCGAGCCTCGCATTGCTCGGGCTTGGCATATTCGGACCCTCGATCGCCTCGGGCCTCGTCTCGGGCGCGCCCCAGCTCGGCGCCGGTGCCGCCGCCGGCACCGTGATCGGCGCCGGAGCAGTCGTCGGGCTGGGCGGCGCCGCCGCAATTGCCGGTGCCCGCGGGGCGGCCGGCGCCGGGCTCGGCGCGATCCGCGCCGGAACCGCGATGGGCGCTGCGGCCTCGAGCGCCGCACAGCTCGGCCGCGAGACCGGCGGCTCGAGCCTCGGCGGGATCGCCGCCGCGGCCAAAGGCGCGATGGCCCAGCGCGTGAACGGGGCGCTCGGTCTTGGCGCCGCGGCCGAGCGCGGCCGCGATTCGGCCCGGTCGGCGATGACCGGCAAGCCGGCCTCTGCTTCTTCGTCCTCCGGCGGCACCCCCGGTCAGGCTGCCGGCGGGAGCGCCGAGGCGCCAGCCTGGGCGCAGCGGCTGCGCACCGAGCAGACCTCAAGGCACCGCCGCCAGGCCGCCGTTCACGTGCTTGGCTCCGGACCAAGCAGCGGGGCCGGCGCCACTCCGGACATCAAGGAAAGGGACTGATCATGCGATTCAAGCGCGCGCCCCAGCGCTACGGCAGGACGCCCGAACCCGTAACTCCCTATCAGCGCGCGGGCCAGCTTTGGGACGAGCGGATCGGCTCGGCGCGGGTGCAGGCCCGCAACTGGCGGCTGATGGCGTTCGGCGGCCTGTTCCTGACGACCGGCCTCTCCGGCGCCCTGGTCTGGCAGTCGATGCAGAGCCGGGTCGTGCCTTATGTGGTCGAGGTCGACCAGCTCGGCGAGGCGCGCGCCGTGTCACCCGCCGCCGCCGACTATCGGCCGACCGATCCCCAGATCGCCTGGCACCTGGCGCGGTTCATCACGAACATTCGCTCCAAGTCGCTGGACCCGGTGCTGATGCGCGAGAACTGGCTCTCGGCCTATGATTTCGCGACCGAGCGCGGCGCGCTCTTCCTCGGGGAGCATGCCCGCGCCTCCGATCCGTTCGCCGATGTCGGCGACAGGACGGTCTCGGCGCAGGTGACCAGCGTGGTTCGCGCCTCGGACGCGTCCTTCCAGGTCAAATGGACCGAGAGCGATTTCGAGCGCGGGAGCCTCGCGAGCAGCGCGCGCTGGACCGCGATCCTGACCGTCCGGCTGCGGCCGCCGCGCTCGGCCGACATGCTGCGCAGAAACCCTCTCGGCCTTTATGTCGATGCGGTCGACTGGAGCCGCGAGCTCGAAGCGCCCGTGCCGGTGGCGCCCGCGCCGCCGCGCGAGGCGCCGGCATTTGCTCCAGCGCCGCAAGGAGCGGCGATTCCGCGAGGCTCGCCGCTCGACCCGGGCCTGGCCGCGGAGCCCGCGGATCAACCCACTCCATCCGAAAGGAATGCCCGATGAGAAGAACGATTGCGGTCTCCATCTGCCTGCTTGCATTGCTGGGCGGCGAGGCTCCCGCGTCGGCGAGTCCGTCGCGCCACGCACGCCGCGAGGCCGCGCCGACCGCGCGCGTCCAGTCGGCCAACCGCGCGGCTTCGCGCGAGCCGTCGCGGGCCGGCTTCGTCAACGCCGTTCAGGTCTATCCATGGTCCGAAGGGACGCTCTACCGCCTCTATGCGGCGCCCGGCCGGGTGACTGACATCGCGCTCCAGCCAGGCGAGGCCGTGACCGCCGTTGCGGCCGGCGACACCTTGCGCTGGACCGTGGGCGACACGACCAGCGGCAGCGCTGCCGGGCGGCGCACCCACATCCTCGTGAAGCCTTTCTCGGCGGGCCTCAGCACCAACCTCATCATCACCACCGACCGGCGGGTCTATCATGTCCAGCTCGAGAGCACCGGCAGGGCCGCGATGGCGGCATTGTCCTGGACCTATCCGCAGGACGAGCTGATCGCGCTTCAGCGCGCCTCCGCCGCCGCCGAGACTGCGGCGCCGGTCGCGAGCGGGCTCGCGCTCGAGCAACTGCGGTTCGGCTACCGGATAAGCGGCGACGATCCCGCTTGGCGGCCGCTGCGCGCGTTCGACGACGGGCGCCAGACGTTCATCGAGTTTCCGGCGAGCATCGCGCAAGGAGAGGCGCCGCCCCTGTTCGTGCTCGGCGAGCGCGGCGAGGCCGAGCTCGTCAATTATCGGATGGCGGGGCGTTATTATGTCGTCGATCGCCTGTTCGCCCGGGCGGAGCTTCGGCTCGGTGCCGCGCGCCAGTCGGTCGTTCGGATCAGCCGCGACGACTCCTCCCGGAACTCCCGGCGCGGCCGGAGGCCGTCATGAGCGACGAGCAGGCCCCGGTAGCGCCCGGCGGAGCCGCCAAGGTCGATCCTGAATCCTTCGTTCTGCGGGGCCGTCCGGCCAGGGTCGTCCGCTTCCGGCGCGGCGTCATCGTCGGACTTGCCGCTTTTGCCTCGGCCGCGCTCGTCGGGACGGCCTGGCTCGCGCTGAAGCCGGCGACGTTCAGCCTGGTCGCGTCCGGCGAGGATCGGTCCGTGGCGGTCGGCGCCGCGCCGGACGCCCTCGCCGGCGCTCCGCGCACTTATGGCGACGTTCCTCGGCTCGGGCCGCCGCTTCCCGGAGACCTCGGGCGGCCCATCCTCGAGCGGCAGCGGGAAATGGCGACCGAAAGGCCGGCGCCGCGAATGGATCCGGCCGCGCAAGCCGCCGAAGCGGAGCGGCAGAGGCGCCTCGCCGAAGCGCGCCAGGCGCGCGAGGCGCCCGTCTTGATGCAGCTCGCGCGTGCCGGTGCCGCCGTGCCGGGCAATGCCCCGGCGCCCGCGGTCGCCGACCCCGCGGCGCCGATGCCGGACGAAACGCGTGGTTCGAATGGAAATTCCGCTGCCGGTCCGGGACAGGCCCAGAACCTTGCCTTCGTCAGCGCGCGCGAGACCGGCGGCGCCATCAATCCACACCGTCTGCAGGCGCCGGCCTCGCGTTGGCAGCTGTCCGCCGGCAGCATGATCGCCGCGAGCCTGATTACCGGGCTGAACTCTGACCTTCCGGGTCTGGTGGTCGCGCAAGTGACGGAGAATGCCTATGACTCCGCTACCGGGCTCACCATTCTCGTCCCCCAAGGTGCAAGGTTGATCGGCCGCTATGACAGCGTGGTCGCGTTCGGCCAGAGCCGGGCGCTGCTCATCTGGCAGCGCATTGTCTTCCCGGATGGCTCCTCTGTCCAACTCGACAATGTCCCGGCGACCGACGTGGCCGGCTATGCCGGCATTGCCGACAGCGTGGACTTCCACACCTGGCGTCTGCTTCGCGGGATCGGCCTCTCCACCCTGCTTGGCGTTGGAACCGAACTCGGCTTTGGCGAGGGCGAAGGCGATCTTTTGCGCTCGCTCCGGGAGTCGATCCAGGAAAATGCCGCCCGCGCGGGCGATCGGATCACGCAGCGCAATCTCGACATCCAGCCGACGTTGAGGGTTCGTCCCGGCTGGCCGATACGCGCGATTGTCCACAAGGACCTCGTCCTCAGGCCCTGGAGGGG
>DASQJU010000046.1:0-5112 GCA_035630915.1 Allosphingosinicella sp. | reverse complement strand
CTCCAGCATTTCCAGCTCGTCTATCTGGTCGGCTCGCTGTTCGTCGGCATCGCCTATTCGCCCTTCGCCTGGCTGATGCTCGCGGTGCAGATCGGCTTCGAGGTCCATTGTCGGCGGCGCGAAGCGAAGGCGCGCAAGGCGCGATCCGTCGGCGCCGCGCCGGTTTTGGCCTGAAATTTCTCCAGCCGCGCTAAGAACTTATAAATGCGCGCGCGCTATCCCGGGCTTGGGCCTTTAGCTTAACTGCCAGAGCAGACCGCAGATTACGGTCAGGTGCAGGTAAAAATCCTGCGGGGCCCACCACCCTCGGAACCTTGGCGCACCGCCGGGCCTTTAAGCGGCGATGGCCGGCTCGATCACCTATGTCGATGACCAGTCGCCGGGCATCAGCCGCCGGCGGCATGGCCGCTATTGGCAATATTTCGACGCCTCGGGAAAGCGGATCACCGACCGCGACGAGATCGACCGGCTGAACGGCATCGGCCTCCCACCTGCTTATCGCGACGCCTGGTTCTGCCCGAAGCCGAACGGCCACATCCAGGCGATCGGCTATGACGACCGGGGCCGGAAGCAATATCGCTACCATCCCGATTTCCGTGAGAAGCAGGAGACGGCGAAGTACGAGCGCTGCCTGGAGTTCGGCAAGGTGCTGCCCAAGCTCCGCAAGCGCGTCCAGGCGGATCTCAGGAAGCGCCAGCTCGGCCGCGACACGGTCATCGCCGCGGTCGTGCGCCTGCTCGACACCGGCCGAATCCGCGTCGGCAACGAATCCTATGCGAAGGAGAATAAGAGCTTCGGCGCGACGACGCTGCGTAACCGGCACGCCAAAGTGGCCGGACGGACGGTCAAGATGCGCTTCAAGGCCAAGAGCGGGATCGAGCGCGAACTGGCGATCACCGATGCGACGCTGAGCCGGATCGTCAAACGGTGCCAGGACCTGCCGGGGCAGAATCTGTTCCAGTATCTCGACGAGGACGGCGAGCCGCAGCCGGTCACATCGACCGACGTCAACGACTATATCCGCGAGGCGACCGGCGAGGATTTCACGGCCAAGCATTTCCGCACCTGGAGCGCGAGCGTGATCGCCTTCGACCAGGTCTGCGGCGCCGGCGAAAAGGGCGTCGGCCTCAAGGCGATGCTCGAGCCGGTCGCCGAGACGCTCGGCAACACGCCGGCCATATCCCGCAAATCCTACGTCCATCCGGCGGTGATCGAGGCGGTGCAGGAGGCACCCCGCAAACGGCTGAGCTTGCAATGTCCGCGCTCGACGAAATATCTGTCGAGCGCGGAACGCGGCTTGATTGGTTTCCTCGCCAAGGCCGCCCGCAGGAAAGGCCGCACCTCCAAATCATGAATCGAACCGAACCTCTCGCTTCCCAGGCCCAAGGGCTGTGGGCCGATACGCTCGCCTGGCTCACCGATCACACGCTGCAGATCCTGCTCGGCGCCGCCGCGGCGACGCTCATCGTCCTCGTCCTGCTCGGCGTGAAATGGCTGGGCATGCGCATTTGCCGCACCGAGGAGGCGAAGGTCAGCTGGCGTGCGGTGATCGGCCGAGTCCTCGCCAGCACGCGCTTGTGGTTCATGATCGCGCTCGCGGCGCGGCTGGTCGCGGGCTACGCGCAGGCGCCCGAGGCGGTCGCCGCAACGATCGCCGTCTTCTTCGTCTTGGCGATGACCCTGCAGGTCGCCTTGTGGGCGCGCGAGATCATCCTTGGCGTCGTCGAGCATCGCGCCGGCGCGGTCGAGGAGAGCAGCGGGCTCGGCAGCGCGGTCGGGCTGATCCGCGTGCTGATCTCGGTCGCGATCTTCATCATCGCGATGGTCGTCGTGCTCGACAATCTCGGCGTCAACGTCACCGGCCTCATCGCCGGCCTCGGCATCGGCGGCATCGCCATCGGCCTCGCCGCCCAGGGCATCTTCGCCGATCTCTTCGCGGCGCTGGCGATCATCTTCGACAAGCCGTTCCGGAGGGGGGATTCGATCCGCTGGGACCAGACTTCCGGCACGGTCGAGAATATCGGCCTCAAATCGACCCGTGTGCGCGCGCTGACCGGCGAGGAAGTGGTGATCTCCAACACCAACCTGCTCGGCAAGGAGTTGCACAATATGGCGCGGCTCAACCGGCGGCGCATCCTGCAAAGCTTCGGCATCGTCTACCAGACGCCGCCGGAGGTCTGCGCGCGCATCCCGGCGATCGTGAAGGAGGTGATCGACGGCGTCGAGAAATGCACCTTCCTGCGCTGCGGAATGACCGGATACGGCGCCTCGAGCCTCGATTTCGCGTTCGAGTTCGACGTGAAATCGGAGATCTGGCAGAAGGTGTTCGACGCGCGCAGCCAGGTGCTGATCGCGATCCTCCAGCGCTTCAAGGAGGAGGGGATCGCCTTCGCTTACCCGACCCAGACGAGTTTCACCGCGGCGCCGGATGGGACCCTGGTCATGCCCTATGCAGAAGACGAGGCGAAAGAGGATTCCAAAGCCGCCGGCGGTCCAGCATAAGCGGCGTTCAATCAGGGGGCATTTCACGCATGAAGAGAGTGTTGGCGGCCGTCGGCGCCGCGGCTTTGACCCTTTGCGCCGAGGGCGCCCAGGCCCAGGATGCGCGCGAATTCTGCCCGGACCGGCCGGGGCTCGGCACGCCCGCCTGCACCCTCGACCGCGGCCATGCCGCGCTCGAGCTCGGCCTGCTCGACTGGACCCACGACAGCGGCGGCGCGGACGAGACCGACGAATTCGCTACCGGCGACCTGCTCCTGCGCTACGGCCTCACCGACAGCCTCGAGGTCCAGCTCGGCTGGACCGCCTACACCCACAGCCGCGCCCGCTCCGGCAATCTGGTAGAGACGGCCGACGGCGTCGGCGATCTGCTCGTGGCGCTGCGCCAGAACCTGCACAATCCGGACGGCTCCGGCTTCTCGATCGCGCTCATGCCCTATGCCACGCTGCCGATCGGCAGCGACGGAATCGGCGCCGGCGATTGGGGCGGCGGCCTGATCGTGCCGATGAGCCAGGAGCTGGCGGGCGGCTTCTCGCTCCAGTTCACCGCCGAGGCGGACGCCGCGGTCGACGCCGACGGCGACGGCCGACACTTCGCCTATAGCGGCGTGATCGGCCTCGGCATCCCGATCTCGGACGCGATCGGCGCCACCGCCGAGTTGTCGGCCGGTCGCGACGAGGATCCCTCCGGGCACGCCACCGAAGTGCTGGCGGGCCTCTCCGCCGGCTGGATGCCGAACGACGATTTCCAGTTCGACGTCGGCGCCAATATCGGCCTCAACCACAACGCCGCCGACCTCGAGCTCTATCTGGGCATCGCCAAGAGGTTTTAGGTCGTATCGACGTCACGGGCCGAAACTCCCTCTCCCATGGGGAGAGGGTTGGGGTGAGGGGTTCGAACGCTCGAGGAAAGCCCCGAATGCCGTACCCCCTCACCCTGCCCTCTCCCCGTGGGAGAGGGTTCTGCTCAGCAGATAAGGCTTGATCCTGGCCCTCGATGGAGACCGGCCTGGCTCAGTCCCGCGCCAGCACGATCACCCGGTCGTTCGCGCCATAGGCGATCCGCTCCGCGCGCTGCGGGTTGATGACGATGCCGCCCATCCGCCGCGCGTCGTCCCCGTCCACCTCGCCGGGCCGGTGGTGGCCGATCGCCACTTCGCCCCGCGCCCGCGCCGCCTCGGCGACGTCGTAGAAGGTCAAAGTCTCGCCGAGCCGGACATAGTCCGAGGCCGGCCGCAGGCAGATTTCCGAGCCTTCCTCGTCGAGCAGATCGCGGAAGATCTCCTCGAGATATTCGTTCTCCGACGCCTGGGCGAGCATCAGGCTGACCAGCTTGTTGCTGACCACGAAGTCGTCGATCTTGGCGACCTCGGCGAGCTCACGGTTGCGGACGTCGATCATCTCGCTGACCACGCTGATCGCCTTGCCCTTCTCCTCGGCCAGCCGGCGCAGGTGCAGCAGGGTGACGAGCGTGCGCGTGTCGGCGGGCTGGGCGGCCAGATGGTCCGAATAGCCGAGCACGAGGACGTGATCGTAGGATGAAGGATCGAGCGCCTCGATCTCGGCGCGGCGGCTGGTGTCGGTGCGCTTGAGCTCGACGCGCAAAGTGTCGCCGGCCAGCACCAGGCCCTCATAATCGGCCTCCAGCTCGGGCGTGTCGGCGGCGATGGTGAGCAGCGAGCCGGGCGCCACGTAGCGCGACAGCTCGAGCGCGATCATCGGCCCGCGGCGGTTCCAGCCGAACATCAGGGTGCGCTCGGGCTGAGCGAGGTTCGCGGCCGGCGCGGCCACGGGCGTTGCGCCCTCGCCTTCGCCGCGCTGCTTGATCTCGATCTGGTCGTCGTCCTCGGCGATGATGATAGCCTTCATCCCCGCCTCGATGATCGTCCCCATCGGCGGGTTGAGCCGGACCACGCCCTCGGCGCTGCACAGGCCGAGCAGGGTGCTGGTCTCGTAGGCGAACAGCGCCTCGCCGAAGGTCTTGCCGACCAGGTCGGGCTGCTCGGTCGTGTAGATTTCGCAGCCGTCGAAATCGAGCAGCTCGGTATAGACCGCGCTGAGCCCCGGCTGGCGCATCGACTGGGCGACGATCCGCGACAGCAGATCGTCGGCGAGGACGAGCTGGACCTCGCTGCCGCCGACCACCCGGGCGACCTCGGCATTCTGCGCCTCGCGGACCTCGGCGGCGATCACGTAGCGTTCCTCGCGCCGGTTGGGATCGTTGACCAAAGCCAGGATCGTCTTGATCACGCGGGAATCGGCGTCCTCCGCGTCGGGCGAGAGGATGATCACCGAGCGGCAGGTCTGCGGGTTGACGATGCTGATGTCGTAAAGGTCGGTCGGATCGCCACTGCGGCAGATGATCCGCGTATTCTTGAGGTCGCCGACCTTGGCCGCGATCTCGTCCTCCATCTCGACCTTGTCCATCTCGGACATGACGACGATGCGCGGGCGCGTGCGGCTCTCGTTGGCGATGACCAGCTCGGCGATCACGTCGAAGATCGAGGGCGACCAGTTGAAGATGATCGTATGCTCGCTCTCGAGCACCAGCGAGCGGCCCTTGCGCAGCTCGTCGAGCTTGCTTTCCAGGCCGGTCGAGAGGACGCCGATCAG
>DASQJU010000045.1:0-2483 GCA_035630915.1 Allosphingosinicella sp. | reverse complement strand
AGAGGGCGGCGAAACCGAGATCCTTGGTGAAGGCGCCGACGCTGACCGCCTGGAAGTAGGTGCTCGGGAAGATCTGCGAGGCGAGCCAGGCCCCGCCCGACAGCGACGAGGTCGGCACGAACATGCCCGAAAACTGCACCGCGGGCAGGATCGTGATGATCGCCGCGGCGAAGATCGCCGCCGTCTGCGTGCTGGCAAAGACCGAGATCAGGAGGCCGAAGCCTGTGCTCGCGAGGCAGTAGATGAATCCGCCGACGACGAGCGCGAGGATGCTGCCTTTCACCGGCACGCCGAATAGGAAGACGGCGAGCAGGACGAGGCTGAAGAACTGGATCAGCGCGACCGTGATATAGGGCAATTGCTTGCCGAGCAGGAACTCCGATCGGGTGGCCGGCGCCGCGTAGAAATTGGCGATCGAGCCCAGCTCCTTCTCGCGCACGACGCTGAGCGCGGTGAGCATGGAGGGGATCAGCATCAGCAGCAGCATGATGTCCCCCGGCACCATCGCGTAGACGCTGGAGAAGCTCTGGTTGTAGAGCGCGCGGGGCTGCATGTTGATCGCCTGGCGGGGCGGCGGGATGCCGGCCACGCGACGCTGCGTCGCTTCGTAGGCGGCGTGAGTCCCCTCAACATAGCCGCGCGAGGTTTCCGCGCGGAACGGGACGGCGGCATCGATATAGGTGGCGACCTCGGGCCTCCGCCCCTGGCGCAGCTCGCGCTCGAACCCGTTGGGGATCTCGATCGCGAAGCGCAGTTCGCCGTTCCTGAGGCGCCGGTCGAGCTCGGCGTCGTTCATCAGTGGACTTCGCTCGTCATAGTAAATCGAGCCGCGATAGGTGTCGGCATAGGCCCGGCTCGCGGGCGTATCGTCATAGTCGAGCACGGCGTAGGTGAGGTGCTGGACGTCGAGCGAGATGCCGTAGCCGAACACGACCATCAGCAGCAGCGGGCCGAACAGTGCGAAGGCGAGGCGCACCGAATCGTGGCGCAGCTCGATCGCCTCGCGCCGGGCAAAGGCCCAGACGCGGCTGAAGGTGAAGCGACCGGCGGTGTCGGCATGGGATTCGCCCTCGGCCGCCGGCGGAGGCTCGACCGCTTCGGTCACCGGCGGGGCGTCCTTCGCGAGCTCGTCCTCCAGATAGCCGATGAACGCCGCTTCGAGGTTCGGCGCCCCGCGCTGCTTCACCAGCTCCGCGGGCGGACCCTGCGCGAGAACCTTGCCGCGGTGCATCATCGACATCCGGTCGCAGCGCGCCGCCTCGTTCATGAAGTGCGTAGAGAGGAAGATCGTCACCCCCTCCTCGCGCGACAGATTGATCATGAGCTCCCAGAACCCGTCGCGCGCCACCGGGTCCACGCCCGAAGTCGGCTCGTCGAGGATCAGAACTTCCGGCTCGTGCAGCACGGCGACGGCCAGCGAAAGACGCTGGCGAATGCCGAGCGGAATGGCCTCGGCGAGCGTGTCCGCCACCGTCTCGAGCTGGAACTTCACGAGGAGCTGTTCGACGCGTTTCTCGCCGGCTTCGGGCGAGAGGTCGAACAGCCGCGCGTGCAGGATCAGGTTCTGCCGCACGGTCAGCTCGGTGTAGAGCGAGAAGGCCTGCGACATGAAGCCGACCCGGCGCCGGGTTTCGATGTCGCCGCCCTTGACCGCCTGGCCGAACAGGAGGGCGGTGCCCTCCGTCGGCGGCAGCAGGCCGGTCAGCATCTTCATCGTCGTCGTCTTGCCGCAGCCGTTGGATCCCAAGAATCCGAAGATCTCGCCGCGCTCGATCTTGAACTCGACATGGTCGACGGCGGTGAAGGCGCCGAAGCGCTGGGTCAGCCCGTGCGCCTCGATCGCCGGCGGCCCGCCCGAGGCCTTGAACGGGCCGATCACCGGCTCGTGATGGCCCTCGCGCGCTTCCGGCGGCAGCAGCTTGATGAACGCCTGCTCGAGCGTCTCCGAATTGGTCTTCTCGCGCATCTCGGCAGGCTTGCCGGTGTCGAGCACCTTGCCGGCGTTCATCGCCACCAGCCAGTCGAACCGCTCCGCCTCGTCCATATAGGCGGTGGCGACGATCACGCTCATCTGCGGGCGGCGCTCGCGAATGCGGTCGATCAGATCCCAGAACTGGCGCCGCGCGAGCGGGTCGACGCCGGTCGTCGGCTCGTCGAGAATGAGGAGATCGGGATCGTGGATCAGCGAGCAGCACAGGCCCAGTTTCTGCTTCATGCCGCCCGAAAGCTTGCCTGCCGGCCGGTCGCGGAACGGCTGGAGGTCGGTGCTGGTGAGCAGATCGTCGATCCGATATTCGCGCTCTGCCTTCGACTGGCCGAACAGCCGGCCGAAGAAATCGACATTCTCGAAGATCGACAGCGTGGGGTAGAGGTTCTTGCCAAGCCCCTGCGGCAGATAGGCGATCCGCGCCGCGACCGCGGTACGGAACTTCGGATCGTCGATATTGCCGCCGAGCGACATCGCCTCGCCGCTCTGCAGCTTG
>DASQJU010000044.1:0-2121 GCA_035630915.1 Allosphingosinicella sp. | reverse complement strand
ATCAATCTCGAGGATATCGCGGCGCCGGAATGCTTCATCATCGAGCAGGCGCTGCGCGAGCGGATGAAGATCCCGGTCATGCATGACGACCAGCACGGCACCGCGATCATCAGCGCCGCGGGGCTGATCAACGCCTGCTTCCTCACCGGTCGCAAGCTCAAGGACATCCGCGTCGTCTGCAACGGCGCCGGAGCGGCGGCGATCGCCTGCACCGAGCTCATAAAGGCGATGGGCGTGCCGCACGACCATGTCATCATGTGCGACCGCAAGGGCGTGATCTACCAGGGCCGCGAGGGGCTCGATCAGTGGAAGTCGGCGCATGCGGTCAAGACCGACCGGCGCACTCTCGAAGAGGCGCTGAAGGGCGCCGACGTCTTCCTCGGCCTGTCGGCGGCGGGCGCGCTCAAGCCCGAAATGGTCATGGCCATGGCCAAGAAGCCGATCATCTTCGCGATGGCCAATCCCGATCCGGAAATCTCCCCGCCCGACGCCAAGGCGGCGCGGCCGGACGCGATCATCGCCACGGGCCGCTCGGACTATCCCAATCAGGTCAACAACGTGCTCGGCTTCCCGTTCATCTTCCGCGGCGCGCTCGACGTGCGCGCGACGACGATCAACGAGGAGATGAAGATCGCCGCCGCCCACGCGCTTGCCGAGCTGGCGCGCGAGGCCGTGCCCGAGGAGGTCGCCGAGGCCTATGGCAAGGCGCAGAGCTTCGGCCCCGATTACATCATCCCGGCGCCGTTCGATCCCCGGCTGATGGAGATCGTCCCGGCCGCGGTCGCCCAGGCGGCGATGGATTCGGGCGTCGCGCGCCGGCCGATCGAAGACATGGCGGCCTATCGCACGGCGCTCCGATCGCGGCTCAACCCGACCACCTCGGTGCTCACCCTCGCCTATGAGGCGGCGCGCGCGAACCCCCGGCGGGTGCTGTTCGCCGAGGGCGAGGAGGATGTCGTGCTGCGCGCGGCGATCGCCTTCCGCGACGGCGGCTACGGAATTCCGCTGCTGGTCGGCCGCGACGACATCTACGATCGCCTGCGCGCGCTCGGCGTCGAGAATCCGCAGAGCTTCGAGGTCTATAACAGCCGCAATTATCCGCGCGTCCCGGAGCTTGCAGACTTCCTCTACCAGCGGCTCCAGCGGCGCGGCTACATGCACCGCGAGCTCGAGCGGATCGTCAACCAGGACCGCAACATCTTCGCCTCCCTTCTGCTGCAGATGGGCGAGGCGGACGCTATGATCACCGGGGTGACCCGTCCCTACGCGCAGAGCTTCCGCCAGATCCGCCGTGTGCTCGATCCGCAGCCCGGCGTGACTCCGTTCGGCATCCACCTGATGGTCGGCCAGTCGCACACCGTGTTCATCGCCGACACGACGGTGACCGAGCGGCCGACCGGCGAGCAGCTCGCCGAGATCGCGGTCCAGACGGCGCAGATCGCGCGGCGGATGGGCCACGAGCCGCGCGTCGCCTTCCTGTCCTATTCCAATTTTGGCAATCCCGAGGGGAATTTCCTCGAGCGGATCCGCGACGCGGTGAAGATCATGGACGGCCGAAGCGATGTCGACTTCGAATATGAAGGCGAGATGTCGCCGGACACGGCGCTCGATCCGGAGCTGCAGAAGCTTTACCCGTTCATGCGCCTCACCGGCCCGGCCAACGTGCTCGTCATGCCGGGCCTGCAGACCGCCAACATCTCGGCCAAGCTGCTGCGCGAGCTCGGCGGAGACGCGGTGATCGGGCCGATGCTGGTCGGCATGGAGAAGCAGGTGCAGATCGCGCCGATGTCGGCCACCGCGTCGGATCTGGTGACGCTGGCCGTGCTCGCCGCCGGGCGGGTGGTGCGCTAGAGCCTAGCGGCCGCCGCCGGGATTGTCGGTGGTGGGCGCGCCGCGGCCGCCCTGGCCGACCGCGCCGATATTGCCGAACAGCTCCTCGAACAGGCTGCGATGGCGGCCCAGCGTCGGGGTCGATTCGCGGGTCGGACTGATGTTCGCCACCAGCTCGAGGCCGGTGCGGTCCACCCGCTCGACCGTCCCGCTCTCGTCGAAGCGGACGTGCAACACGGTCTGCGACGTGGGCCGCGGGGTCTGGAAGCCGAACTGGCGGGTCCGGCGCGG
>DASQJU010000043.1:0-9273 GCA_035630915.1 Allosphingosinicella sp. | reverse complement strand
ACGCCCGACGGTGACGGGCCGGGGGCGCGGATGATCCGGGCCGTCCTCGCCTGGGACCTCGCCGTTTCGGGCGGCTCGGCGGCCGAATGCGTCCGCCTCGCGGCCGAGGCTCTCGCTCACGGCACGCTCTATTTCAAGATGATGGACGATGCGGCCTTCTACGCCTGCAATTCGATGGTCAGCGATCGCTTCCTGCTGACCACCGCGTTCAACCTCGTCTTCACCCGTCCGCTCAAGCCCGGGCCGATGATCGCCGAGGGGAGATGGGTTAGTGGCCGACGCCGCGTGTTCGTCGGCGAGGCGCGGCTGGTCTCGGCCGACGGCGAGGAAGCGGCGCGGGGGACGGGCACCTTCATGCGCTCGCACATCCCGCTCAGCAGCCTCGAAGGCTATCGGCCGGGCTGATGGGCCGCCTGGCGAGCTCTGTTCTGGCATCCGCCCTGCTGCGGCGCGCCGAGCAGGAAGGGGGTTTCGGCGCGGTCCTCGCCAAGGGCGATCCGACGGCTGGCGCGATCGCTGTCATTCTCGCCGAAAAGGGCAGAAAAGCGCGCTTTTTGGAGCGCGTGATGCAGGCGAACGGGAGCTACGCCTGGCAGAGCACGCGCGAAGATGTTGAAAACGAAGTAGAATTTGAAAAGTTCCTCGAACGGCGCCGAAAATCCGATCCGGATCTGTGGATTTTGGAACTGGATATCGCATCAGCCGAACGGTTCGCCGCTGAAATGAACGACTCAGGTTGACCGCCATTCCCGCGCGGGCAAAGGCATTTCCAGCACTTCGAGCGTAGAGCGGGGGCCGCATTTCCCGATGTCACGGGTTAGGCGGCCACGCGAGACGGGGGGCGATCAGCGGTGGTGGAGTGACCCACCGTGTTGGATCCGTTCACCGCAAAGAACAGAGTTCCAATGCGACGCCTTCCCCGCGCTGCGGCATTGACCGCGGCTGCCCTTACGTTTTGCGCGGCCGGCGGACTTGCCGGTCCCTCGGTCGCCTCCCAGGCGAACGGCGCTCCGGCCCTCTCCTACACGGCCCATGAGAGCGCCGGCCTGACGGCCGAGAGCCTCGGCCTCAACGACCTCACCGATGCCGCCCGGCCCGTCCAGGCCTTCGAGGCGCAGACACCGGTCGCGACCCACGCCATGGCGCCCGCCTTCCCGCAATCTGCCCCCGAATCCGAAGATGACGATGATCAGACGTCCGAGCGCGACGGCCGCAGCCTGAGCCAGCTCGTCGGCGATCTCGCCGCCTCCGATACGCCAGACGCGGAAAGCGACTGCCTCGCCCGCGCGGTCTATTGGGAGTCCAAGGGCGAGCCGCTTGCCGGCCAGCTCGCAGTCGCCGAAGTGATCATCAACCGCTCCCGCTCCGGCCGGTTCGCCTCGACCATCTGCGGCGTGGTCCGCCAGCGCGGCCAATTCTCTTTCGTTCACGGCGGCCACATTCCGGCCGCCCCGCAGGCTTCGCGCGACTGGCGCATTGCGGTGGCGATCGCCGAGATCGCGCGTCGTGACCTCGCCGACGGCGGCGCGCCCCGCGCTCTCTTCTTCCACGCCCGCCGTGCCCATCCCGGCTGGCGGCTGACCCGCGTCGCCACGGTGGGCAATCATATCTTTTACCGCTAGGCCGGTTTTCACCGTTCCCGTTTCATTCTAGGCTGAGCGCATGGCCAGCCTGCCCGATTCGCACTGCTTCGCCGACGCCCCGCTGATCGCGCAGGACGTCGCGCGCGGCGTCGGGCGGCTGTTGTTTCGCGGCGATAGCTATGCCCTGTGTGAGGTGCCCCTCCCGAACGGGCGCCGAGCGGACATGATGGCGGTCGATCCGGGCGGCCGCCTCGCGATCATCGAAATCAAGGTCTCGCGTGCCGACCTGCTCGGCGACGGCAAGTGGACCGACTATCTCGATTATTGCGACTATTTCTACTGGGCGGTGCCGGTGGGATTCGACCTCGCGCCGTTCGACGGCGATTGCCACGGCCCCGATTGCGCCGGCCTGATCGTCGCCGACCGCTACGACGCCGAAATCGTACGCTCTGCGCCCTGCATTCCGCTCGCCGCCGCGCGGCGCAAAGTCGAGACGCTGCGTTTTGCGCGGCGCGCGGCGCGCCGCCTTGCCGGCAGCCTCGATCCAGGCCTGGCCGGGCTGGACTAGGCCTAGCGGGTGGGGCCCATGGCGTTGGCCGGGCGCGGCGTCGCAGCCTGTTCGAGCAAACGCAGGATCTGCGCCGAGCGCGCATCCTGGCGGGCATAATCGAGCGCCGAATTGCCCGACACGTGGTCGGTCTGGCTGGGGTTGGCCCGGCCGGCGAGGAGCACACGGACCATCGCAATGTCGCGCGTTTGAACCGCAAAAATCAGCGGCGTCTCGCCACGGCGATTGCCAAGATTGGGATTGGCACGGCGCGCGAGCAATTCCTGGGCGCCATCGGCCCAGCCGATCTGCGCCGCAAGGATCAGCGGAGTCGCGCCGTCGTTGTTCTGCGCATCGGGCCGTGCGCCGCGGCTGAGCATGAACGAGAGCCAATTGAGGTCGCGCCCGCGCACCAGGATGTGCAGCGCGCCTTCGCCGGTACCCGAATCGCGAGCGTTGACCGCGGCTGACGAGGGGTTGGAGAGGATCCGCTCCGCGGCCGCGCCGTCGCGCTCCCGCACGGCCTTGAGGAAGGTATAACCCTCCGAAAAGGCCTGCGCGGCCAGCGGTGCGGCGATCAGCGCCAGCACGGCGATGCCGAGCCGCAGTCCGTTGGTCCTGTTCATCTTGTTCGTGATCCCCGATTTCATTCGACTTTGAGCGCCGACCTTAGCAAAGCATGGCTAAGCCTGTCATGAACGAAAGCATGCTCTTGCGCCCCCTTTTCCTGCTGCTGATCGCTCCGGCACTCGCGCTGGCGGGCTGCTCGGCCGCGCCCTCCGCGCCGCCGCCGCTCCAGGGCGCGACCATGGGCGGCTCCTTCACGCTGACCAATCAGGACGGAAGGCGCGTCACCGACGCCGCGCTCGCCGGAAAATACCGGCTGGTCTATTTCGGCTACACGTCCTGCCCGGACGTCTGCCCGGTCGACATGCAGGTGATCGGCGCCGGCCTGCGGCAGTTCGAGGCCGAGGACGCCGCCCGCGCGGCCCGAGTCCAGCCGATCTTCATCAGCGTCGATCCGTCGCGCGACACGCCCCCTGTGCTGCGTGCCTTCGTCGCGCATTTCCATCCGCGGATGATCGGGCTGACCGGAAGTGAGGCCGAGATCGCCGACGCAGCGCGCAAATATCGCGTCTTCTACGAGCGCGGCGAGCCCGGCGCCGGCGGCGGCTACATGGTCGACCACACGCGGATGGTCGTGCTCTATGGGCCAGCTGGCGAGCCGATCGCGATGATCCCGCACGATCAGGGTGCCGCGGGCGTCGCCGCCGAGCTCGACCGGTGGGTGCGATGAGGGACAGGTTCTGGGAGCTGCCGATCAAGTCGCTCGACCGGGAGGAGTGGGAGGCTTTGTGCGACGGCTGCGGCAAATGCTGCGTCCACAAGCTCGAGGACGAAGAGACCGGCGAGTTTCACCCGACCAACGTCGCGTGCCGGCTGCTCGACCGCGTAAGCTGCCGCTGTTCCAACTACCGGCTGCGCCGCGCCTTCGTCCCCGATTGCGTGCGGCTCGACGCCGGCAACGTCGCGGGAATTCAATGGCTGCCCTCGACCTGCGCCTACCGTCTGCGCGCCGAGGGCAGGCCCCTGTTCGACTGGCACCATCTGATCAGCGGCGACCGGGAGACGGTGCACGAGGCCGGCATATCGGTGCGCGGGTGGACGATATCGGAGGACGAGGCTGGCGATCTCGAGCATCACCTGGTCGACCGGCTCCTCTGAGCTGACGCTCGGCGGCGCGCCTCTGGTGCTGCGCGAATCGCCGCGCGCGCGCCGGTTGCGGCTGCGCGTCGACATGCGCTCGCGCTCT
Source organism: Allosphingosinicella sp. (assembly GCA_035630915.1). Classification (GTDB taxonomy): domain Bacteria; phylum Pseudomonadota; class Alphaproteobacteria; order Sphingomonadales; family Sphingomonadaceae; genus Allosphingosinicella. Next base: position 5,330 of record DASQJU010000043.1, on the reverse strand, counting down.
GTGATCCTCACCGTCCCCAGGCGAACCTCGCGCCGAAGCGCGCTCGCCTGGGCCGAAGGACATCGCGCCTGGGTCGAACAAGCACTCGCGGCTCTGCCCGAAACGACGCCGCTGGCGCCCGGTGCGCTGGTCCCGCTCTACGGCCTCCCGCACCGCATCGACTGGGATCCGGCGCGATTGCGGCGGATCGAGCGCGGCGAAGGCCGGCTGCTCGCCGGCGGACCGATCGAAGGCTTGGACCGGCGCGTGCTGCGTTGGCTCAAGGCCCATGCCCTCGATCTGCTCGGCCGGGAAACGGCGGAGTTCGCCCACCGCGCAGGCGTGACCGTGACGCGCGTCGGCGTCGGCGATCCGGTTTCGCGGTGGGGCAGTTGCTCTGCCAGTGGCGCGATTCGCTACAGCTGGCGGCTGATTCTCGCGCCCGAATTCGTTCGCCGGGCGACCGTGGCGCACGAGGTCGCCCATCGCGTCCACCTCAATCATGGCCGCGCGTTCCATGCGTTGGTCGCGGAATTGCTCGGGGCAGATCCGGCGCCGGCGCGCGCCTGGCTGAAGCGCGAGGGCGCGGCCTTGCACGTCTACGGCCTCAGATGAGGTTGGGCGCGCGGGGGTCCTGAGGTTCGGGGCGCCGGGGCTCGCGCTGGCGCGGCTCCGGCCGGCGGGGGCGGTCGATCGCCCGGTCGAGCCAATCCTGGTCGAGCCGCTCCTGCCGCTCGGGCCGCTCCTCCTTGGGGGCGATCGCCTCGTCCGGCACAGCGCCGGGCGGCTCGTCTTCGGGGGGCGGCGGACCGGGTTCGACCGGGTTGCCGTCGGCGTCGACCAGCGGCTGGTCTTCGGGCGGGGCGTACCAGATTTCGTTGTCGCCCTCGCTTTGCCAGTCGGGCGCAGCGGCCGTGGTGGCGAACGGTTCGACTGGACGCCGGGCGACCGCGCGGATCATGAAATCGTGGAAGGCGCGCGCCGGATTGCGACCGCCCGCGAGGCCGGGCAGCGCGCGATTGTCGTCGCGGCCGAACCAGACGCCGGTGGTCAACCCGCTCGAAAAGCCGATGAACCAGCCGTCCTTGTTGGAGGTGGTCGTGCCGGTCTTGCCCGCGGTCGGCCGGCCGATGTCCGCCGCGCGGCCGGTGCCGTGGAGAACGACGCCCTGCAGGAGGTCGGTCATCTGCGCCGCCACCCAGGGCGCGACGAGCACGCGCGATTGATCGTCCTGATGCTGGTAGAGCAAGGTGCCGTCGGCGGTGGTCACCCGGCGGATGCCGTAGGGCGTCACCGCGACGCCGCCCCGCGCGACCGAGGCATAGGCGCGCGTCATATCGATCAGCCGCACCGCGGACGAGCCGAGCGCCATGCTCGGATTGGTGTCGATCCGGCTGCTAATTCCGAAGCGCTGGGCCATGTCGGCGACCGAGCGGGTGCTGACCTCTTGGGCCAGCCGCACGGCGACGGTGTTGATCGAGTAAGCGAAGGCGACCCGCATCGGCACGGCGCCGACGTGGCGGCCATTGTCGTTGCGCGGAGTCCAGCCGTTGATCGTGATCGGATCGTCGTGGACGATCGTGTCCGGCCGATAGCCCGCTTCGATCGCGGTCATGTAGACGAACAGCTTGAAGGAGGAGCCCGGCTGGCGAATCGCCTGGGTGGCGCGGTTGTAGCTCGAATTCACATAATCCCGGCCACCGACCATCGCCCGCACCGCCCCGTCCCGGTCGATCGACACCAGGGCTCCTTGCGCGCCTTCGGGTGCATTGGCGTTGATCGAGGCCATCGCCGTGCGCTGCATGTTCGGATCGAGCGTGGTCCAGACGTCGAGCGGCGCCACGCTCTCGTCGATCAACGTGTCGAGCTGCGGCAATACCCAGTCGGTGAAGTAGCGCATCTCGTCCCGCCGCTCGACGGTGCGCGCGAACTGCACGTCCTCGGGATGCGCGTCGGCGGCCTCGGCCGGGGTGATCGTGCCGTTCTGCACCATCAGGTCGAGCGACACCGAGGCGCGACCGCGCGCCGCTTCGCGATCCGCGGTCGGCGAATAATTGGATGGCGCCTTGACCAGGCCCGAGACGATCGCCGCCTCGGGAATGCTCATCTCGGTCGCGCTGTGGCCGAAGAAGCGGCGCGAAGCGGCGTCGATGCCGTAGGCGCCGCCGCCGAAATAGACCCGGTTCAGATAGAGCTCGAGGATCTGGTCCTTGGAGAAGCGCCATTCGAGCGCCATGGCGAGGATCGCCTCGCGCAGCTTGCGGGCGAAACTGCGGTCGTTGTTGAGGAAGATATTGCGGGCGAGCTGCTGGGTGATGGTCGATCCGCCCTGCCGCCAGCGGCCCTGCTGGACGCGGATCATGAACGCGCGAACGATGCCGATCGGATCGACGCCGACATGGCTGCGGAACCGCCGGTCCTCGACCGCGACCATGGCGTCGCGCATCACCGGCGGGATGCGGTCGAAGGGCAGCCACTCGCCGAATACGGGGCCCATCGACTGGATGATCGTCCCGTCCGCGGCGCGCACCCGTACCATCTGGCCGAGCGTGTCGCGGCGCGTGAGCTCGGCATAGCTCGGCAGCTGGCTGACGGCGACCGCGACGGCGACGCCGAGCGCGACCAGCGAAACCACCAGAGCATAGGCGGAGAGCTTCAAGCCTGTGACGACTATCCGCTGGAAGCGGGAGCGCTGCTGGGGGGCCGATGCCATCGACGGTCAGGGATAGAGTCGGCGAGTCATGGCGGCAAGCAGAAGCCTCTGGGCCTTAACCGCGGCTTACTTCGCTTCGTCCCGCCGCTCGAAATCGAGCGCGGCGGAATTGATGCAATAGCGCAGGCCTTCCGGGCCCGGGCCGTCGGGAAAGACGTGGCCAAGGTGACCGTCGCATTTGGCGCAGCGCACCTCGGTGCGCACCATGCCGTGGGTCGCGTCCTGGTGAAGCGTCACCTTGCTCTTGGCCTCGGGGCTGGTGAAGCTCGGCCACCCGCTGCCGCTGTCGAACTTCGTGTCGCTGTCGAACAGCATCTCGCCGCACGCCGCGCAGCGATAGCCGCCCTCCGCGTGATTGTCCCACAGGAGGCCGGTGAAGGCCCTCTCCGTCCCGCCTTCGCGCAGCACGCGATATTGCTCGGGCGACAGGCGCTTGCGCCATTCGCCGTCGGAAAGATCCATTTTCTCCATCGCGTGGATGTGGCGGCGCGATACGCCGAGGTCAATCGCGGCCCGACGACTTTCAAGCCCGGCTGTGCTAGGGCCGCGCCATGTCCGAGATCGCCCGCCTTCACCGTCCCGAGCCCGATCCGCTGGACGATTTGAGCCTTCCCGGGTGGGTCTATCACGACCCCGAATATTTCCGCGTCGAGATGGCGAAGCTGATCCGGCCCTCCTGGCAGATCGTCTGCCACGCCAACGACATTCCGGCGCCCGGCGATTGGCGCACGCTCGAGCTTCTGGGCGAGAGCGTGATCGTCATCCGGGGCCAGGACGACGAGATCCGCGCCTTCGCCAATGTCTGCCGCCACCGGGGCTCGCGCCTGGTCGACGGTGAGGCCGGCTGCGCGAAGCGGCTGACTTGCCCCTATCATGCCTGGACCTACGCCGCCGACGGCCGCCTGGTCGGCGTGCCGATGCGCGAGGACTATCCGGAGCTCGAACTTTCCGAGCTCGGGCTCCACCCGGTCGAGCTCGAGGCCTGGCACGGCTTTCTCTTCGTCCGGCTCGAAAGCGGGGGAACGAGCGTGGCGGCGATGATGGCGCCCCACGAAGCGGAGGTCGCGCCCCATTACTTCGAGGATTTGCAGGCGATCGGGCGGATCACGATGCGCCCGCGCGACGTCAACTGGAAGAACGTCGCCGACAATTATTCAGACGGGCTGCACATCGCCGTCGCCCATCCTGGGCTGACCCGCCTGTTCGGCGGCGACTATCGGATCGAGGCCGGCGAGCATGTCGACCGGATGTCCGGCGACCTCGTCGAGAAGCCGTCGTCCAACCTATCCGAGCGCGCCTATCAGAAACTCCTGCCGGGCGAGGACCGCCGCTGGCTCTACTTCAAGCTGTGGCCCAACGTGGCGGTCGACATCTATCCGGACCAGGTCGATTTCATGCACTTCGTTCCGGTCGGCCCGACCGAGACGATGATCCGCGAGATCAGCTATGCGCGGCCCGACGGCCGGCGGGAGATGAAGGCGGCGCGCTACCTCAACTGGCGCATCAATCGCCGCGTCAACCTGGAGGACACGGCGCTGATCCGCCGCGTCCAGCAGGGCATGCAGTCGGCGAGCTACACCCCGGGCCCGCTCGGCCGGAGCGAGGTGTGTCTGCGCAGCTTCGCGCAAAAGCTCAGGCGGCTGATTCCGGAGACACGTCGGGACTCACCCCCGGAGCGCTACGCGTAAAGTGCGTCGCGGCGTAGCGCGGGGGATTGGCAAATGGTGCGGTCGAGAAGACTCGAACTTCCACGGCCTTTCGGCCACAGCGACCTCAACGCTGCGCGTCTACCAGTTCCGCCACGACCGCACGTCATGCTCCCGGGGAGACCCCGGGCCGGTAGGAGCGGGGCCTCTAGCAGCGGTCGCGACGCCCATCAATAGAGGAACATCGGCATGCCCTCGACCCGCATCAGGCGGGCGCGATAGCTGGTGCGATCGTAAAGCGCGCTGACGTCGACCGACTTGGTGCCGTGCAGCAAGGTGTCGATCGGGACATGATCGTACTTGCCGTCGGACAGCGTCACCATCCGCCCCGCCTCGCCCCGCTCGAGCAGCTGGATAGCGAGGCCGCCAAAGGCGAAGCCGACCATCCGGTCCATCGCGTCCGGCTCGCCCGAGCGCATGAGATAGGCCAGCTCCTGGACCACCACGCCATCGCCGAGCCGGTTGGTGATCGCGCTGCCGAGCCGGTGCCCGACGCCGGCCTCGGCACGCTGCGCGGCGGGCTTGGCGATGTCGCCGCTGCCCCCGCCCTCACCGGCGATGCGGGCACCTTCGGAGATGACGCACATCGCATAATGGTGGGGGTTGCTCGCCTTGTCCTCTGCGAGCAGCGGCAGCAGCACGTCCAGATCGGCCGGCACCTCGGCGATCACGGTGCGGTCGACCTGGGCGAGGAAGCCGGCGAGCAAGGCGGTTTCCCCGCTGCGCCGCCCGAACAGCTCGACCACGCCGATCCGTTCGTGGCTCTCGACCGTGGTGCGAAGTGCGTTGATCGATTCGACCGAACGGCTGACCGCGGTCGAGAAGCCGATGCAATAATCCGTGCCGAACACGTCATTGTCCATAGTCTTGGGGACCGAGATCACCTTCATTCCCTGCGCGGACAGATGCGCGGAGAAGCGCAGCGTCCCGTC
>DASQJU010000042.1:0-25901 GCA_035630915.1 Allosphingosinicella sp. | reverse complement strand
TCCAGAAGACCGCAAGCATCGCCTCGACCGAGGATCCGGAGCGCAGTGCCGCCTTCGAAGCGCGCGTCGCGGCGGACGAGTTCATCGAGCCCAAGGACTGGATGCCCGAAGCCTATCGCCGCACTCTCGTCCGCCAGATCTCGCAGCACGCCCATAGCGAGATCGTCGGAATGCTCCCTGAGGGGAACTGGATCGGCCGCGCCCCCTCGCTTCGCCGCAAGGCGATCCTTCTCGCCAAGGTCCAGGACGAGGCGGGCCACGGCCTCTATCTCTATTCGGCCGCCGAGACGCTGGGCACGAGCCGCAAGGAGATGATCGAGGCGCTCCATTCGGGCAAGGCGAAATACTCGACCATCTTCAACTATCCGACGCTCACCTGGGCGGACATCGGCGCAATCGGCTGGCTGGTCGACGGCGCGGCGATCATGAACCAGGTGCCGCTGCAGCGCACCTCCTACGGCCCCTATGCCCGGGCCATGGTCCGCGTGTGCAAGGAAGAGAGTTTCCACCAGCGCCAAGGCTACGAGATCATGATGCACTTGGCCGCCGGCACCGACGCGCAGAAGCGCATGGCGCAGGACGCCTTGAACCGCTGGTGGTGGCCGTCGCTGATGATGTTCGGGCCCACTGACGACAATTCGCCCAACACTGCGCAGTCGATGCGCTGGCGGATCAAGCGCGACACCAATGACGAGCTCCGGCAGAAATTCGTCGACATCACCAAGCCGCAGGCCGACGCGATCGGCCTCGCCGTGCCGGACCCGGACCTCGCCTGGAACGAGGCCAAGGGCGGCTATGATTTCGGCGCGGTCGACTGGGAGGAATTCTACGCCGTGGTGCGCGGCGAAGGGCCGGTTGCCAAGGAGCGGATCAAGGCGCGGCGTGACGCCTGGGAGCAGGGCGCGTGGGTCCGCGAGGCGGCCGCGGCTTATGCCGAGAAGCGAGCGCGCAAGGCGGAGGCGGCCTAGCCCGTCATCCCAGCGAACGCTGGGATCTCACTGACCTTGCGGCGGTGGTGGAAGAACAAGAGAGATTGCAGCTTTCGCTGGAATGACGAGGTGAAGCGATGAGCAAGGATTGGCCGCTCTGGGAAGTGTTCGTCCGCGCGCGGGGCGGGATGTCGCACCGCCATGTGGGCAGCGTCCACGCGCCCGACGCGGAGATCGCGCTGCGCCATGCGCGCGATACCTATACGCGGCGGATGGAGGGGATCAGCCTGTGGGTGGTGCCGTCGGCCCAGATCAGTGCCTCCGATCCGTCCGAGGATGCGGCGATGTTCGATCCGGCCGAGGACAAGATCTACCGCCACCCGACTTTCTACGACATTCCGGACGGGATCACTCACATCTGATGGCCGGCACGGAATCCGAGATCCTGTTCGAGACGTTGCTGCGCCTCGGCGACGACAGCCTGATCCTCGGGCAGCGGCTCGGCGAATGGTGCGGGCACGCGCCGAGCGTCGAGGTCGATCTGAGCCTGGCCAATATGGGGCTCGATTTGATCGGCCAGGCCACGCATTTCCTCAACGCCGCGGGCGAGGCGGAAGGGCAGGGGCGCGACGGCGATGCGCTCGCCTTCCACCGCGACGTGCTCGATTTCCGCAATTGCTGGCTGGTCGAGCAGCCTAATGGCGATTTCGCCCAGACCATGGCGCGGCAATTCCTCTTCTCGACCTGGCAGGAAATGCTGTTCGGGCATCTCGAGGGCTCGACGAATGCCACGATCGCGGCGGTCGCCGCCAAGGCGGTCAAGGAAGTGCGCTACCATGCGGAGCTCAGCGCCGAATGGGTGATCCGGCTCGGCGACGGCACCGAGGAGAGCCGGCGGCGGATGGCGGACGGGCTCGACTGGATGTGGCGCTTCGTCCCCGAATTGTTCGAGATGGATGAGGCCGCCCGCCAAGCCGCCGAGGCGGGCATCGGCGCCGACGTGACTCGCTTTCGTGCGGATTACGACGCCCGCATCCGCGCCGTCCTCGCCGAAGCGACGCTCGAGGCGCCGAGCGACCAGCGCCCCATTGTCGGCGGGCGGCGCGGCCATCACAGCGAGCATCTGGGGCATGTGCTGGCGGCGATGCAATATTTGCCGCGCAGCTATCCGGACGCGACATGGTGACGCTCGTCGCCACCGACGCGCTCTGGCAAGTGCTGGAAGGCGTTCCCGATCCCGAAATCCCGGTCGTCTCGGTGGTCGATCTCGGCATCGTGCGCGACGCGAGCCCTGAGCGCGTGATCATCACGCCGACCTATACCGGCTGCCCGGCGACTCAGGTGATCGAGCGCGACATCCGCGCCGCGCTCGACTCGGCCGGCTATCGCGACGTGGCGGTTGAGACCGTGCTGTCGCCGCCCTGGACGACCGACTGGATCACCGAGAGCGGCAAGGCGAAGCTGCATGCCTACGGCATCGCCCCGCCGAGCGCGTCCGGAACCGCCACCTGCCCGCAATGCGGCTCCACCGACACCGAGGAGCTGAGCCGGTTCGGCTCGACCCCGTGCAAGGCGCTGTGGCGCTGCCGGGCGTGCCTGGAGCCGTTCGACCGGTTCAAGTGCCACTGATGAGCGCCGGATTTCATTCGCTGACGGTCGCCGAAGTGATCGACGAGACGGCCGAGGCGCGCTCGATCCGCTTCATCGTGCCCGAGGAACTGCGCGAGACATTTTTATTCAAGCCCGGCCAGCATTTGACGCTCAAAGCTGAGATTGCAGGCGAAGAGCTTCGGCGCAATTATTCGCTCTGTGTGGCGCCGCAGGACGGCGCTGTAACGGTCACCGTCAAGCGGATCACCGGGGGCGCCTTCTCCAACTGGGCGAATGACACGCTCCGGCCGGGCATGGCGGTTGACGTCATGCCGCCGCACGGCAGCTTCACCTGGGAGTTCGACCCGGCGCGGGCCAACCATTATGTCGGCTTCGCCGGCGGATCGGGCATCACGCCGGTCATGTCGCTGCTCAAGACTGCGCTGCTGACCGAGCCGGAGAGCCGCTTCACGCTTTTCTACGGCAACCGCGACAGCCTCTCGATCATCTTCCTCGAGGCGCTGGCGCAGCTCAAGAACCGGTTCATGGAACGGCTCGAGGTCCATCATTTCCTGGCCGAGGAAGCCGAGGAATTCGACCTGTTCAACGGCATGCTCGACCGCGCGAAATGCGACGAGATCCTGGAGAGCCTGATCGAACCGGGCGAAGTGGCCGCCTTCTTCATCTGCGGGCCCGGACCGATGATGGACTCGGCCGAGGAGGCCCTGCGCGCCCGCGGCGTGGCCAAGGACCGCATCCACCTCGAGCGCTTCACCGCCGACCGGCCGCCCGAGGCCCTGCAGGCCCAGCTCGACGCGTTGTCGCGCGAGGCAGCGGGGGCGACGATGCTGGTCACGCTCGACGGGCGGAAGCGCCGCGTGCCGTTCGACGTGGCGGCCGGCAACATCCTCGACAGCGCGCGCGCCGCGGGCCTGCCCGCGCCGTTCGCCTGCAAGGCAGGCGTTTGCGCCACCTGCCGCGCGCGGGTCGTGTCGGGCGAGGTGGAGATGGCGGCGCGCTACGGGCTGACCGACGAGGAGGTCGCGGCGGGCTACGTGCTGACCTGCCAGTCGGTGCCGAAGGGCGACGGCGTCGAGCTTGACTACGACGCCTGAGGAGTCACGCCGCGCATCATGATTTCGACCACGCGCAGCGCCAGCGCCTCGGGCATGAACGGGCCGCCGGGATCGAACCAGGTGTGGGTCCAGTTGATCATCCCGAAGAACAGCATCGTGTTGACCTTGGCGCTGCCGGGCGTGCTGATTTCGCAAATGACCGATTCGGCCGCGGCGATGATCCGCCTTTGCTTGGCGACGACGTCCGCCCGGCGCTTCGGCGGCAGGCTGTCGAGCTCGTTGAGCAGCACCTTGTGATGATTCTGCGCGCTCGCGTAGAGCCGCATGAACGCCACCGTCAGCGCTCTCAGCCGCGCATCCACGCTGCCGTTCGCGCAGGCCGTCTCGGCGGCTTCGGTCAGGGCATCGAGATGCTCGGCCATGACCGCGTAGAGGATATCGTCCTTGGACGGGAAATAATGGTAGATCAGAGACTTGGAGGCGTGGCAGGCCTTGGCGAGGGCGGCGACCGATGCGCCCGGAAAGCCCTTCTTCGCATAGAGCTGGGCGGCCGCCGCGAGGATCGCCTCGCGGCGCTTGTCGTAATCGGGGGATTGCGGCCGCGCCATCGGTCCACCTTAGGCGCGAGCGAGGGACAGCGCTAGCGGGTGCCGCGCGCCTCGTGAGCCGCCTCGTCATAGGCGATGGTCGCTCGGACGACGCTCTGCATCAGCTCCATCCGGGCCCCGAGCGGGGCGCTGGTCCGCCCGATCATCACCGCGATCGCATAATGGCGGCCGTCGGGCGAATGGAGCAGGCCGATATCGTTATAGCCGGCCTGCTCGCCGCCGAGCACCTGGCCGGTGCCGGTCTTGTGGCTGATCGACCATCCCTCGGCGAGGCCGCCGCGCAGCCGGTTGGGACCGGTATGCGTCTGCGACATGATCGAGAGCAGCCGCCGGGTCGATTCCGGCGAGAGCAATTCGCCGCGCTGGAGCCGGGCGAGGCCGCCGACGATGCCGTTGGGCGTGGCGCCGTCGACCGGATCCTCGACATAATCCTCGAACGCGGTCCGCCGACGGTTGATCGGCAGCGCGTCGCGCGCCTGGTAGAAGGCGTTGCCGCGCGAGAAAGCCGGCTGCCAGTTCAATCCCGCAATGCCCGCCTGGAGCAGCCGCTCGCCCGGGCCGAAGCGGATTCCGTCGAGCCGGTTGCGGGTCAGCATCGCACGCACCGCGGCCGGGCCGCCGGCGTGGCGCAGGACGATATCGTTGCAGGTATTGTCGCTTTGCGTGAGGGCGCGGAACATCAGCTCGTTCAGCGTGGTGGTGTAGCCATTGGCACCGACCTGGCCGGCGATCGGCTGGTGGAACAGGGTCAGGTCCTGGCGGGTGACGGTGACGCGCTGGTTGAGATCGAGATCGCCGGCGTCGGCGCGCTGGAGGGCCGTCAGGGCGACCCAGAATTTGCTGACGCTCTGCTGCGGGTAGAAGCGTTCGCCTTGCCAGTCGGCGGTCCAGCCGCCGTCGACCTCGCGCACGGCAATTCCGACGCGCCCGCTGAAGGCGCGGCCAAGCTCGCGGACACGGGCGGCGAGGACGCGCTGCTCGGGCGTCTCGCGAACCTGCGGGGAGGAGGCGCGCGGCAACTGGGCCTGCGTGCGATGCGGAACCTGCGCCTGCGGGGCGCCGCCTATCAGCGCGACCGTGGCCACGCCCAGCATCCGCACCAACCGTCTCTTTGCCCCGCCCGTCACGCGCACGCTCCCAACGCCTTTTGCCTCCGCTATCGCCTTACGGAATCAAGGCTTTCTGTCAGCCTAATGATGTCCCGCTGCGGACGAGCCGTGCGCGCGCCGCGCCGGACCGAATCAGAAGGCGACTCGGGCGGCGACGCGAAGGTCGCGCCCGGCGAGCGGAGCGTAATCCTTGAGGAAGCTGGCGTGCCGCCGGCCGACGACGTCGAAGATGTTGTTGGCCGACAATGTGATGCTGCTGTGGTTCGCCGAACCGAACGGGTGGAATGCGAGCGAGGCGTTGACCATCGTATAGCCGTCGGTCGGCGTCTCGAACGCCGCGATGCGCTGCTGATCGTCGACCCATTCCACTTCGAGCCGGCCGTTCACCGCCTCGGATTGCGCCTCGATCCCGCCGAGCAGGCGCAAGGGGGGGATGCGCGGCGCCGGGCCGAAGCCGTCGATCGTCGCGCGCACATAATCGGCCACGCCGTCGAGATTGAGCGTGGTCTCGCCGATCGTCGCCAGCCGGGCCGAGGCTTCCAGCTCGACGCCGTAATAGCGCGCGCTGCCCTGGCTGGTCTGGAACACCGGCAGGCCGTCCTGCACCGCGCCGGTCGCCCGCTCGAAGATGTAGCCGTCGAACCAGCTGTGGAAGAGCGAGGCCGAGAAGCTGAAGGCGTCGCCGGTGCGGTGCAAGGTAGCCTCGAGGCCCCAGCTCCGCTCGGTCGACAGATCGGGGTCGCCGATCTGGAACGCCTGCGTGCCGGCGTGTGGGCCGTTGGCGAACAGCTCCTCGGCCGACGGCGCGCGCTCGCTGCGCGAGAGGTTGAGGCCGAGCCTCAGCTCGTCCGCCAGCGCGTAGCTTGCACCGAGCGAGCCGGTGAAGACATCGAAGTCGCGGTCCATTTGCGAGTTGCCGATGTCGGCGTCGGCATCGGCGTGCGCGCTGCTATGCTCATAGCGGGCGCCGGCCTCGGCCCTGAAGGCGCCGCGATCGAGCGTCTCCAGCGCGAAGATGCCGAGCTGGCGGGAGCGGTTGGGCGGCAGGAATTTCTCGGCCCCCTCGACGTTGAGGTCGGCGTTGAAATATTGCAGGCCGAAACCGCCGCCCCAGCCGCCCCGGGTCGTTTGCTGCGCCTCGAGCCGGCCTTCGAAGCCGTTGCTGTAGAAAGCGGTGCCGATCGCGCCCGTCTCCTCGAGCTCGAAGTGGCGATAATCGGAATATCCACCGCGAAACCGGACGGAATCGACGAAGCCCGAACCGGTGTCGATCTCGGCGCGGCCGTCGATTCGCGTCTGCGCGATGTCGATCCGCGGCGCCTCTGCCTCGATTGCCGGGTCGAGCGAATAGCGGATCGGCACGCCGTAGAGGCTGTCGTAGCGGGTAATCGACATGCCGGCATTGTTGTCGCCGTCGATCCAGGCGAAGCCGCCGGCCACGTCCCAGGTCCGCCCCGCGCTGTTGGGCAGCCGGTCGCGCAGAGTGGCGAGATCGCGGATGGCTGGATCGGGGCTGAACGCGGCCTGGGCGCGCAATTCGGGAGTCAGCGCGTAGCCGCCGATCTCCAGATCGTCGGTCTTGCTGTAATTGCCGTCGGCGTGGAGCACGAAATGGCCGCCGAGCGGCACGTCGGCCGAAGCGCTGGCGGAGCGTTCGTTGGCGGCCGAGCCATAGGTCAGGATACCGTCGAGATGGACCGCCTCGGTCGGCACGCGGCGGGGAATCCGCGCATCGACGACGTTGACGACGCCGCCGATCGCCGAGGATCCGAACATCAGGGCCGCGGGGCCGCGCAGGACCTCGATCCGGTCCGCGGTCAGCGGATTGATCGCCACAGCATGGTCGGCGCTGGTGCCGGACACGTCGAGGCTGCCGATGCCGTCGGTGAGGATGCGGACGCGGTCGCCCTGGAACCCGCGCAAGACCGGGCGCGAGGCATTGGGTCCGAATGACGTCGCCGAGACGCCGGGCTGGCGGGCAAGCGTCTCGCCGAGCGTCGTGCGCATGTCGCGGTCGAGCTGCTCGCCGCTGACGACCGAGGTGCCGGAGAGAATGTCGGCGCGGCGCCGGGCGACGCCGGTGACGACGATCTCCTGCGATTCCTGCGTGTGATAGTCGTCGTTCGCCTGCGCGGACCCCTGTTGGGCCGCCGCATCGGCGGGCACGGCGGCAGGCGCATCAGTGGGCGCGGGGGCGGTTTCTGCGGGCTGGGCGAGGGAGGCCTGGGGAAGCAGGGCCACTGCGGTCCCGGCAAGAAGGCTGAGGCGAAACATATCTGGTTCTTCCGTTCATGGCCGCTGCCCGGTTGGCAGCTTGCCCGCGCCTTCGAAGGCGCGATGAGATTCAGGCCGGGGGATTCCCGGCTGAAGCGGCTTGGCCGCCGAATCCATGGTGTGGCGAAGTCCGCGACGAGGTGCTCGATGCCCTCGATGCGGTACGCCGGAGCGGCGGCCGGTCGTCAGGCGACCGGCGGCTCCAGCAGCGGACGGATCGATCGGCTCGGCAGCGGCGTCGATTCGCGCTCTGGGCCGCGCATCGGTTCAGCCGGATGCGGAACAGGGGCGAGCGAAGCGGACGGCAAGATATAGGCGGGCAGCGACAGCGACGCGACGCTCCCGAGGGCGCCCTTCTTCGACGCGACGGCGGCAGCAGCCTCTTCCGTCAGTGCCGCTGTCCTGACCGTCGCATCCTGACTCTGTCGCGCGATCGCATGCTCGCGGGCGTCCCGGTGGCGGCAGACCGCCCCCGCGACCGCGGAACCGTTCGCGACCACCAGCGTGATGATCATCAGCAGCGTCAAAAGGCGAGCCATCGCCGCGTCGTTATAAGAGGCGTAATGTTATATCAAACGCTTTCATCGCGGCGGCCGGGCGGTTCGTCGTTCCAAAGCGTGCTACAATTCGAGACAAGTTTCGCCAGGCGTTGACAAAATTGGGGGACAGGTGGCCGCCAAACCGGCGCAATCGAAATTGTCTGTGCAGAGGAACACACACATGACCAAGATCACAGTCCTGGCCGGCACCGCCCTGCTTGCGATCACCGGCGTTGCGCTTGCGCAAGGCGGGCCGGGCGAGCGGCCCGACCGCAATGCCGACGTCACCCGCCAACAGGTTATCGAGCGGACCGACCAGCGCTTCGCCCGGCTCGACGCCAATAATGACGGCCGCTTCACCCCCGAGGAGATGCGCGCCGCCGGCGAGGCTCGCCGCGCCGAGATGCAGACGCGCATGTTCGACCATATGGACCTCGACCACAACGGCTCGATCACCCGCGAGGAGATGACCCAGGCCCATACGCAGATGCGTGAGCATCGTGGCGAGGGCGGCATGGGTGGTCATCGCGGCATGCGCCATCGCGGCCCGCATGGCCCCGGTGGTCCTGGTGGTCCCGGCGCCCATGGCGAGCACGGCGGTCCCGATGGCGGCGAGGGCCACGGCATGCGCGGCGAGCGCATGTTCGGGGAGCAGGGCTTCATCACCCGCGAGCAGATGCGCGAGCGCGCTCTGGCCCGCTTCGACCGCGCCGACGCCGATCATAACGGCACCCTGACCGCGGCCGAGCGGCAGGCCGCGCGCGGCGCGATGCGCGAGGGCCGCCGCGAGCGCCGCCCGGGCTGATCCTGGAATAACGAGAATCGGGTGGGGCGGGCTTCGCGGGGAGCCCGCCCCGCTTTGTCGTCCGGGTCACGAAGGCCTTGATCTGGCTTAAGGAATTGGACCGCGTTTCATGGCAAACTCGATGCGCTTTCCGAGTCGGGAGGGCGGGGCATCATGGGCTATTACAGGCTCTATCTGATCGAAAACGGCCGCTTCGTGGGGTTCGAGGAAATCGACGCCATGGACGACGAACAGGCGATTCAAAGCGCCGAGCAACGCAGTGGCACCCACGCCGTCGAGCTCTGGTGCGGCAAGCGCAAGGTGGCGAGCCTTCCGGTGCATCGCGAGGCGGCTGAAGGCTAGCTTCGGTAGTAGGGAATGCTTGTGGGAGTTAGCTCCCCTTCGGCAGCACGATCCGAGCCAGCAGGCCGCCCTCGCTGCGGTTTTCCAGCTCGAGCCGCCCGCCATGCGCAACGGCCGCGCCGCGCGCCAGAGCGAGGCCGAGGCCGGAGCCGCCGGTCTGGCGGCTGCGCGATTCCTCGAGCCGGACGAACGCTTCTTGCACTTTGCCGATCGACGCCTCGGGAATGCCGGGCCCGCTGTCGGCCACCTCGATCGCAATGCCGCCTTGCGCGGCGCGCACGGTCACCGTCGCCGATCCGGCATATTTGACCGCATTGTCGATCAAATTGCGCACCGCGCGGCGCAACAGATTGGGCTGGACCGGCGCGCTCAGCCGCACGCCTTCCTCGAACTTCACATCCTTGCCGAGCGCGCGGAACTCCTCGACCACGGCATCGGCCAGCGCGCCGATGTCGATGTCGCGAATCTCCTCTGTCGCGCGGCCCGAGCGGGCGAGCGCCAGCGCATCGTCGAGCAAGGCGGCCATCTCCTCGATCGTCGCGACCATCTTCGCCCGCTCCTCGGCGGGCTCGACGCTCTCCGCGCGGATGCGCAGCGAGGCGAGGGGGGTGCGCAGATCGTGGCCGATCGCGCCCAGCATTCGATCCTTCTCGTCGAGCATGGTCGAGACCCGCGCGCTCATCGCGTTGAAGGCGAGGATCGCGCGGCGCACGTCGGCCGGCCCGCGCGGCTCGACCTGGGGCGCTTCGCCGCGGCCCTCGAAGCTCTGAGTCGCCGCGGTCAGCGCCCTGAGCGGGCGGGCGAGGCGCGAAGCGATCCAGACCAGGGCGGCAAGGATCAGGAAATAGATCAAAAGGGTCGAGCCGGCGAGCCGCGCAGCGAGCCAGGGATTGGGCTTGGGCGTCAGCATCCGGGCGTTGAGCCAGGCGCCGTCCTGGAGCTGCGCCGAGAGGAGCAGGACCTGCATCCGGTGCATCCGCTCATGCGCGCGCTCGAGTTCGGCCGGCGACAGCCGGCCCCGCATCCGGCGCGGAAGCTCGGTCACGTCGCGCACCGCGGCGCGTGCATCGCGCAAGACGAGACCGCTTTCGGCGGCGTGCTCGCGCAGGCGCTGCGCGATCCGCTCGTCGTTTTCCGCCGGTGCAACCGAGCTCTGCGCCTCGATGGCGAAGCGGCCGCGGCGGCCACGTTCGGCGAGCATGGTCCCGCGCGTTTCGGCGTCGAGGGGGCCGAGACGCTGCAGCATCATCACGAAGCGGCCGATCGGCGGCGCCTCGATCTGGGTGTGGGTGGCGCGCTGGCGCTCGTTGAAGATCACTCCGAAATTGATCGCCTGGGCGACGAGCAAAGCGAGCGCCATGACCAGAGCGATCTGGCCGATCAGGCTCTTGGGGAGGAACCGGCTCACAGCCGCTTAACCTCGGCCGCGAGCATATAGCCGCCGCCCCAGACGGTCTTGATCAGCTTGGGATTGGCCGCGTCCTCCTCGATCTTCTTCCTGAGGCGGCTGATATGGTTGTCGATGCTGCGCTCGAAAGCGGCGAGCTCGCGGCCCTGGCTGAGATCGAGCAATTGATCGCGGCTGAGCACCCGGCGGGGGTGGGTCACGAAAGCGTGGAGCAGATTATATTCGCCGGTCGACAGCGGGATGGCGACATTGTCCTCGCCGATCAGCTCGCGCTCTCCGCTCTTCAGCAGCCACGGGCCGAAGCCGTAGGTGTCGGCGTCCGGCGCGCGAACCCGGCTTTCGCCGGCGCGTCGCAGCACGGCCTTGATCCGGGCCAGCAGCTCGCGCGGGGAGAAAGGCTTGGTGACGTAATCGTCGGCGCCGATCTCGAGGCCGACGACCCGGTCCATCTCCTCGGCCTTGGCGGTGAGCAGGATGACCGGAATCGGGGTCGTCGCGCGGATGAAGCCGGCCAAAGCGAGGCCATCCTCGCCGGGCATCATGATGTCGAGCAGGACGAGGTCGATCGCATAGGCGCTCAGCATTTGCCGCGCCGCGGCGGCATTTTCCGCCTTGGTGACTCGGACTCCATTCTTCGACAGATAAGAGGCGAGCGGCTCGCGGATCTCGCGCTCGTCGTCGACCAGAAGGATATGCGGTTCTTCGGCCATGGTGGCGCCTATTTGGTCCGCACCGGCCTCAAGCGCCAGCACAAGAATGTCTCGCTTTGTCGTCAATTGTCTCGGCTTTTGTCAGCCTGCATAAGGGCGCATGGAGAGCGACGCAGCGCCTCTGGCCAAAGCCGCCCTCGCCCGGGGCGATCTGATCGCCGCCTACGACATCGCCACGGCGGCGATCGAATCGGGCGACGCGGGCCATGCGGTGCGTCACAGCCAGGTGCTCGCGCTGGCGCGGATGGGAGACACCGAGCGCGCGATGGGGCTGTTCGCCGGCTACGGACTCGACCGGTCGGACGATCCGCATGTGCGCGCGGCCGGCGCGCGGCTGCTCAAGGACCGGGCGCTGGCTGCGACCGGGGCGGCGCGGCAGGAGTCGCTCGAGCAGGCGTTCGCGGCCTATCATGAGATCTATCTCGAGAGTGGCGATTCCTTCCCCGGCATCAACGCCGCCACGCTGGCGCTGCTCGCCGGGCGGCGCGCGGAGGCGGAGCGGCTCGCGCGCGCCTTGCTCGCCGACCCAACGGTCGCCGAGCCCGGCGATTATTATTGCGCCGCGACACGCGCCGAGGCGCTGCTGCTGCTCGGGCGGACCGACGAGGTGATCGCGGCGCTGGGCGGCGCCGAGGTCGCCGCCAGCGCCGATTTCGGCGGCCGTTCGAGCACGATCCGCCAGCTCGGGCGGGTCGCTGCCCATCTCGGCCTTAGCGCGGCGGAGCAGGCGGCGTTGGTCGCGCCGCTCGCGCCGCCCCGCGTGCTCCATTATTGCGGCCACATGTTCGGCGCCGATGCCGAAGCCGAAGCGCGCCTGCGCTCGGCGATCGATCGGGCGCTGGAGGAGGAGAAGGTCGGCTTCGCCTGCGGCGCGCTCGCCTGCGGGGCGGACATATTGTGCGCCGAGGCGCTGCTCGCGCGCGGGGCCGAGCTGACCATCGTCCTGCCGTTCGAGGAGGAGGATTTCCTCGCCCAGTCGGTCCGCCCGGGCGGCGCGGATTGGGAAGCGCGCTTCCGCGCCTGCTACGACCGTGCCGCGCGAGTCATCTTCTCCAGCCCGATGGCCTATTTCGGCCATCCCGACCAATATGGCTATTCGAGCCGGATCGCGATGGGCCTCGCGCGGCTGCGCGCCGCCCAGCTCGCCGGCGAGGCGGTGCAGCTGGCCATCTGGGACGGCGCCCCGCCGCGCGGGCCGGCTGGCACCGGCGCCGACGTCGCTGCCTGGGCCGCGGCGGGCGGGCGCGGCCGGGTGATCGATCCAGGCCCGGTCGCGCGCGGGCTGAAGCGCCCGGAGCCGCGGATGGCGACGCCCTACGAGCGCCGGCTCGCGGCGATCCTGTTCACCGACTTCAAGGACTTTTCGGCGCTCAGCGAGGCGGCGTTGCCGGCCTTCTGGGACGGGGTGATGCGGGTCGTCGCCGACGTGCTCGACGCCCATGAAGGCGAGATCGAATGCCGCAATAGCTGGGGCGATGCGCTCTACGCGGTCACCTACAGCGCGCCAGGCGCGGCCGAGATCGCGCTCCAGCTGCAGGACCGGCTCGCGCGTTTCGATTATGCGACGCTCGGCCTCGACGGTTCGGCGGGCATGCGGATCGGCGCGCATTACGGGCCTGCCTACCGGGCTACCGACCGGATCACCGGCCGCACCACCTTCTACGGAACCGAGGTTTCCAAGGCGGCGCGGATCGAGCCGGTCACGCCGCCCGGCGCGGTGTTCGTCACCGAGCCGCTCGCCGCCATCCTCGCGCTCGAGGCCGCGGACAGCTTCGCCTGCCGCTATGTCGGCCGCATCGCGCTCGCCAAGAAATATGGCGATTACCCGATGTACCGGCTGACGCGGGTGAATGCGTGAGTGGTGAGCCCTGCTGGATTCGAACCAGCGACCTACTGATTAAAAGTCAGTTGCTCTACCGACTGAGCTAAGGGCCCGACCGGCTCAGCCCCTATGCGCGGGGCGCGGTGCGGTCAACCGGGCGAGGAGGTGTCGGACGGCGAGGCCGGTGACCGGGTCGCGCCAATCGGGGGCGATCTCGGCCAGCGGCTGGAGCACGAAGGCGCGGGTGCGGAATTCGGCGTGGGGGACGATCGGCCCCGGCCCGCCCCAGGCGCCGCCGGACCACAGGATGATATCGAGATCGAGCACCCGCGGCCCCCATGGCCGGCCCGGGCGGCGGCCGAAGGCGCGCTCGATCGCTTTCAGTTCGGCGAGGAGCTCGTCCGGCCACAAGTCGCTGTCGACGATGGCGACCGCGTTGGCGAAGCTGCGCCCGGCGGGGCCGAGGGCGGGAGTCGTCCGAATCGCTGAGACGGCGACGGGCTCCAGTTCGCCGAGCGCGGCGCGCAACGTCTCCGCCGGGGAGCCGTGGCGGCTCCGGCGGTTCGAGCCGAGCGCGATCGCGTAGCTTGTCTGAGCCATCTCCCGCCGCGTAGACGCTCGCGATGCAAGTCGAAAGCCCGGTTGCCGAAGCGGAAGCGCCAGTGGACTGCCCGCTCTGCCCGCGCCTCGTCGCCTTGCGGGAGGAATTGCGGGGCAAATTTCCCGATTGGTGGAATGCGCCGGTGCCCGCGTTCGGCGATCCGGGCGCGTGGCTCGGCATTGTCGGCCTGGCGCCGGGCATGTGGGGCGCCAACCGCACCGGGCGGCCGTTCACCGGCGATCAGTCCGGCCCGCTCTTCTTCGAGACGCTGGGCAAGTACGGCATCGCCGAGGGCCGCTACAACGCCCGGATCGACGACGGGTTGAGGCTGAAGGGCTGCATCGTGCTCAACTCGGTCAAATGCCTGCCGCCACAGAACAAGCCGCTACCCGCGGAAGTCGCGAATTGCCGTCGCTATTACGAAGCCTCGCTCGCACTGCTGCCGAACGTGCGCGTGCTGGTCGCGCTGGGGCGGATCGCGCACGACAATGCGGTGCGCAGCGCCGGCCGCCGCGCGTCCGATTGCAAATTCGCCCACCTGGCCGAGCATCGCCTGCCCGACAAGCGGATCCTGATCGATAGCTACCATTGCTCGCGCTACAACCAGAATACCGGGCGCCTGACGGCGGCCATGTTCGAAGCCGTCTTCGCCCGGGCGATTGAATTGAGGGGCTAACCATGGAGCTATATGCCGTGCTGCGGCGCCGGAGCGGCGCCTGGAAGGACGGGCAGGGAATCGAGGCGCAGGCCGAATGGCCCGAGCACGCCGCGTTCATGATGCAGGCCGCCGCCGACGGCTTCGTCGCCCTCGCCGGGCCGCTCGACGAGGAAGGCGCGCTGATCGTCGTCCGCGCGGAAAGCCGCGAGGCGGTCGAGGCGCGGCTGGCGCTGGATCCGTGGACGGTCTCGGGGCTGCTGGTGACAGAGCGAATCGCCCGCTGGCAGCTCAGGATCGGCTCGGTCGACTAGTGGCGCTTCGCGTCTAGAAAATTCCTTTCGATTGGTCGAAATATTCCTCGACCGATGCTGCGGGCTGTCGGTCGAACGGGACGATCGGCGTGGCGCCGCCGCTTGCCGTTTCCGGCGGCCCGCTCCGCCGGCCGGGTCAGGACTGAGGCGAACATGACAATCGACGAAGCGGCCGGCCCGCGCAGAGAACCTCCCGCGATGGCCCCCGACGACGCGCGGGGAATGATGAGCCAGCGCGACATCGTCGCGTTCCTGGCCTCGCACGGAGTCCAGACGCTTGAGGAATGGCGTCCGGGCGAGCCGGTTCTGTACGTCATCGAGGACCCACTGCGCACCGACACCGCTCACTATCGTGACCTGCCGAGACGGCTTCGCCCGAGCTTCGCCCGGCTCGACAATCCGGACAGGATCGATCCAAGCGCCCGAGCGGTCGACAAGGACGGAGTCTGGACCCAGATCTTCGAGATCGTCAATGAGAGCGGGGGCCGGGTCGACTATTATGCCATCGACCCGGACACGCATGCCGTGACGTTCGTCAGGTCCAGCGCGACCAAGCGCGACAAAGCTTATCCCTACGTAGCCCAGGGAAATCTCTTGTTCCGGACCAAGGACGAGCTGTTGCCGAAGTCGTAGCCGTTCGTGGCCGCTTTCGTTTCCGTCGTCAGACATCCTCCACCAGCCGGCCGTAGAGGTCCGGCCGGCGGTCGCGGAAGAAGCCGAAGGCGGCGCGGTGGCGTTTGGCGGCTTCGAGGTCGAGTGTGGCGGTGATCACGCCGGTCTCGCTCGCGCCGAATTCGGCGAGGATGTCGCCGCGCTCGTCGCAGATGAAGGAGTGGCCGTAGAAGCGCTGGCCGCATTCCACGCCGATCCGGTTGGACGCGACCACCGGCACGACGTTCGACACCGCGTGGCCGATCATCGCGCGGCGCCACAGCCGCGACGTATCGAGGTCGGGATCGTGCGGCTCAGTGCCGATCGCGGTCGGGTAGAACAGGATCTCGGCGCCCTCGAGCATCAGCGCGCGCGCCGTTTCCGGATACCATTGGTCCCAGCAGATGCCGACGCCGAGCGTCCCGCCGGGTGTCGGCCAGGCGCGAAAGCCGGTATTGCCGGGGCGGAAGTAGAATTTCTCCGAATAGCCCGGCCCGTCGGGAATATGGCTCTTGCGGTAGACGCCCATCACCGCGCCATTGGGGTCGATCATCGCCAGGCTGTTATAATGGTGCGGCCCGTCGGCCTCGAAGAAGCTGGTCGGGATGTAGATGTCGAGCTCGGCGGCGAGCTTCTGCATCGCCAGCACCGCCGGGTGGCTGTCGACCGGCCGCGCGGTGGCGAACAAGGCCTCGTCCTGCGTCTTGCAGAAATAGGGGCCTTCGAACAATTCGGGCGGGAGGACCACCTTCGCGCCCTTGGCGGCGCCCTCGCGGACCAGCTCGGAGACGTTGGCGACATTCTCGTCGAGATCGTCCGTAAAGGCGAGCTGGAGCGCGGCGACTTTGAGCTTGGTCATCGGCGCCATCTAGTGCGTCCCGCCTCTTGCGTCGAGCGCGCGGCTCGGGAAGATGCGCCGCCTTGGGGGTGGGCATGAACGCATTCGAATTCGTCTTCTCGCTGTTCGGGCTGGTGCTGGGCCTCAGCGTCACCGAGCTTCTCGCGGGCTTCTCGCGCGCGGTCCGCCGGCGGGGCAAGATACGGCTCGGCTGGCTCACACCCCTGCTCGGCGTGATCCTCCTGCTCGATTTGCTGACCTTCTGGCTTCACGCCTGGGAGATGCGCGCCCAGATCCCGATGAGCTTCGGGTCGCTGATCTTCGGAACGGCCATCGCCGGCATCTACTATCTCTCCGCGTCGCTCGTCTTCCCCGAGGACTTTGGGGAATGGGACGACCTCGACGATTATTTCATGTCGATCAAGAAGCTCGTGATGCTGGGCGTGACCGCGGCCAACTGGCTGATGACCGCCGGGATCGCCACGCTCACCGGCTCGCCCTTCAACTCGGTGCTCAACGTCGCGATCCCGATCGGCTTCACCACGCTGGCGATCCTCGTCGCCCTGCTCAAGTCACGCCGCTGGTCGGTCGCCCTCGCCTGGGTGATCTTCGCGGCCTATCTGGCCCGCCTGCTCTAGGCCGGCACCTGCTGGCTGATGCAGTGGAAGCTGCCGCCGCCGGTCAGGATATGGTCGGCGCGAAGGCCCACGACGGTCCTGTCCGGGAAGATCGCCTGGATCGCCGCCACCGCCGCGGCGTCGTTCGCCGTGCCATATTGGGGAACGACGACCGCCGCGTTGCCGATGTAGAAGTTCATGTAGGAAGCCGGGATGATCTCGTCGTCGCGCAGCACCTTGCCGGGCGAGGGGACCGGCACGACCTCGAGACCGAAGCGGCGGGCGCGGTTGGCGGCGTCGCGATAGACGGCCTCGTTGGGATCGCCTTCCGCCGGCTCGGGGATGGCGAGCCGACTTGGCGCTACGAAGCGGGCGAGATTGTCGACATGGCCGTCCGTATGGTCGTTCATCAGCCCGCTGCCGAGCCAGAGCACGCGATCGAGCCCGAGATCCGCCTTCAATTTCTCCTCGAGCTCGCCGCGCGCGAGGAAGGCGTTGCGGTTGGGGTTCATCAGGCACTGCTCGGTGGTGACGACGAGGCCGGTGCCGTCGACGTCGATCGCGCCGCCCTCCAGGATCCATTCGGCGCGGCGGACGTGGAGGCCGATCCCTTCCGCCAGGCGCCGCCCGATCAGGTCGTCGCCCGGGAGATCATATTTCCCGCCCCAGCCGTTGAACGGAAAGCTCATCGCCCGCGCCGGCCCCGCGCCGGTGAGGACGATCGGGCCAGTGTCCCTCAGCCAGATGTCGCCGAACGGCTTCTCGACGATCGTCGCGAACGGGGCCAGTGCACGTGCCGCGGCCGCCGCCTCAGCATTGGCGGCGACCAGGTGAACCTGCTCGCCCCTGCCGTCCTGCCAGACGGCACGGGCGAAGGCGGTGACCTCGTCCCGCGCGGAATCGAGATCAGCCTCCCACAGGTCCGCGTGGCTCGGAAAGCCGATCCAGACGAAGGCGTGCGGCGCCCATTCGGGAGGCTGGCGGTGGGTCATTGCCCCGCGCGCGACCGATCGCGGATGGCGCGGAATTCGTCGCCGGGGAGCCAGTTCGGCCAGTCGCGGCTGGTCGCCAGCTCGCGGCCGACGCGATAATAGACCTGCACGTCGCTGAGCGCGCCGCGCCAGTCCCAGGCCGGATCATATTCGTCGTCGACGCCGTGATAGCGGTGCGCGCGATAATCCTCCGAGGCCGCGCGGCCGGCGGCCGGGCCGCCGTTCACCAGGTCCTCGCCGCCGCGCCCGTAGAGCATCGGCACGCCCATCTTGGCGAAGCTGAACTGGTCGGAGCGGAAATAATAGCCGGCCTGCGGGGTCGGCTCGGCCGAGACGGTAAGGCCGCCGGCGGCGGCGGCGCGCTGGAGATAGGCGTCGAGCGCCGATTTGCCGCCGCCGATCGACACGAAGTCGCGCGCCGCGCCCGCCATGTTCAGCGAGTCCATGTTGAAGCCGCCGGCGGTGCGGGCGAGCGGGTAGATCGGATTGGCCGCATAATAAGCCGACCCGAGCAGGCCCGATTCCTCGCCGGTGACGGCGAGGAAGATGATCGTCCGGTCCGTGGCGCCGGCGCGGGCGTGGGCCTCGGCCAGCGCGATCAGCGAAGCGGTGCCGCTCGCATTGTCGACCGCGCCGTTGCAGATCCGGTCCTCGCCCGTCTCGGTGCAGACGCCGAGATGGTCCCAGTGCGCGGTGTAGATGACATATTCGTCGGGATGCGTGCGCCCTGGCAGCACGCCGATCACGTTGCGCGAATTGGCGCGGCGGATCTGGTTGTCCATGGCGAGCGACGCGCGAAGGCCGAGCGGACGCCCGCGAAAGCCGCGCTGCTGGGCGGCGCGGGTGAGCGCGTCGAGGTCCTGCCCGGCGGCGCCGAGGATGCGGCGCGCGGCGGCATTGGCCAGCCAGCCGTTGACCGCGGTCTGGTCGGCGCCGTTGTTGGCGGACTGCATGTAGAGCTGCGGTCCCGACCAGCTGTTCTCGACGACGTTCCAGCCGTAGGAGGCGGGCGCAGTATCGTGGACGATCAGGGCGGCGGCGGCGCCCTGGCGGGCAGCCTCCTCGAACTTGTAGGTCCAGCGGCCGTAATAGGTCATCGCCCGGCCGTTGAACGTGCCTTCGAGACCCGGCGACTGCCAGTCGGGATCGTTGACGAGGATGACCACCGTCTTGACCCGGACGTCGAGCCCTTCATAATCGTTCCAGCCGCGCTCGGGCGCGTTGATGCCGTAGCCGACGAAGACGATCTCGCTATTCTCGACCGCGACGTGCGGCTGTACCCGGTAGGAGGCGCCCATATAGTCGGTGCGGTAGGCGAGGGTGATGTCGCCGCTGCCGCCGGCGATGCGCAGCTGGGGGCTGCCCTGCGCGGTGATCTCGACCAAGGGCACGTCCTGGAACCAGCTGCCGTTGTTGCCGGGCCTCAGGCCCGCGCGCTGGAATTCCTGCGAGATGAACTCCACGGCGCGGGTCTCGCCTTCGGTGCCGGGCGCCCGGCCCTGGAACGCGTCGCTCGACAGCGTCTGCGTGGCGCGCTGGATCGTTTCGAGCGCGACCGGGGGTGCCGACCCGGGTTCTGGGGCGGTCGTGGCGCAGGCGGCGAGGCCGGCCAGGCAGGAGAGCAGGACAGCGGAACGGAGGCGCATGGAAGGCTCCTTGGAACGGGCGGCGACGGCGCCGCTATAGGGTGCGCCGGGCAGGGCCCGCAAGGCGATGCGGGCTGCTCGACATGGGGCGATTACCGGCTTGTCAGCGCGCGCGGCTATTGCTTAAATCGACGCCTACAGGGGGCACTCATGATTAAAAGACTCTGCTTTTTCGTCGCCGTGATTGGCGCGTCCGCCGCGGCTGCCCAACCGGCGTCCAATCCGGCGCCCAATCCGGCGCTTCTCTACGGTGTCCGGGAAAGTGTCGAGTCGATCGATATTTCACCGGATGGTACACACGTCGTCTATCTTGCGCCGGATAACGGACGCGGAACGATCGTCTACTATAGCGGACTTGACGGCGAAGCCGAGCCGAGCGCGATACTACGGTCGGCCGGCGATCCGGAACGGTTGCGCTGGTGCCGTTTCGTCACGAACGAGCGGCTGGTTTGTCAGGTGACCGGCATGGTCAACAATGCGGGCCTCCTGATCCCCTTCTCGCGGCTGATCTCGATCGACAAGCAGGGAAGAAATCTCACCCAGCTCGGCCAGCGCAACTCGTTCTACGACGCGCGGCTGCGCCAGTATGACGGGTCGATCCTCGATTGGCTCGGCGGGCAGGAAAGCGCGATCCTGATGGCCCGCGAATATGTTCCGGAAGCCGGACGGCAGGGCACGCGGATGGTGCGCACCGCCAACGGCCTCGGAGTCGATCGATTCGACGTCGCGAGCGGCCGGTCGAGCCAGGTCGAGCCGCCCAACCCGCGCGCCGTCCGCTATATCAGCGACGGTCGCGGGCATGTCCGAATCATGGCGTCTCCCGCCAGCACGAGTGCCGGCCAGGTCGGCAGCCAGGTCAATTATTATTACCGGGCCGCCGGCAGCAGCGACTGGCAGCGGCTCGGGAGCAATGGGACGGACACGGCTGCGGACATGTATCCTTTGGCGGTCGATTCCGAGCTCAACGCCGCTTATTTCCTGCGCAAGCTCAACGGCCGTCAGGCGCTTTACCGGATCAAGCTCGACGGCTCGATGGCGACGGAGCTGGTCTATGCCAACGAGCATGTCGACGTGGACGGCGTAGTTTCCGCGAACCGCGGATCGCGTATCATCGGCGTCAGCTACACCGAGGAGCAGAGCCATATCCGCTATTTCGACCGTGAGTATGAGGCCCTGGCGCGGTCGCTGAGCCGCGCCATTCCCAATCTGCCGCAGATCAACTTCGGGACGACCACGGCGGACGGCAACCGGGTGATCATCCACGCTGGCGGCGACACCGACGCGGGGCGCTATTACGTCTACGATCGCTCGGCGCGGTCGCTGAACGAAATCCTGATGGTCCGGCCGCAGCTCGAGAATGTGCCGCAAGCGGCCGTCCGGGCGGTGTCCTATCCCGCCGCCGACGGGGTGACGGTCCCCGCCTATCTCACGCTGCCGCCGGGCTCCAACGGGCGCAACCTGCCGGCCGTGATCCTGCCGCATGGCGGACCCGAAGCGCGCGACGAATGGGGCTTCGACTGGCTCCCGCAATATCTCGCACACCTCGGCTATGCCGTTCTCCAGCCCAATTTCCGTGGCTCGTCGGGCTACGGCGATGCCTGGCTGCAGCAGAACGGCTTTCAGGGCTGGCGGACGGCGATCGGCGACATCAGCGCCGGCGCGCGCTGGCTCGCCGCGCAGGGGATCGCCGACGCCAACCGGATGGCCATCGTCGGCTGGTCCTATGGCGGCTATGCCGCGCTCCAGTCGGGCGCGACCGAGCCGGGCCTCTACCGGGCCATCGTGGCGATCGCGCCGGTCACAGATCTGCAGCAATTGAAGCGCGATTTCGCGGACTATTCGAGCGCCCGATCGGTCGCCGAGTTCATCGGCGACGGGCCGCATGTCCGCGAGGGCTCGCCGCTGCAGAATGTGGGCGCGATCCGCGCGCCGGTGCTGCTGGTCCATGGCGATCGGGACCTCAACGTGCCGGTCATCCACAGCCGGCGGATGGACGACGCGCTGCGCGACGCGGGCAAGCCGACCGAGCTGATGCTGTTCCCGGGCCTCGAGCACGACCTCGCCGATTCCGCGGTGCGCGCGCGGATGCTCGAGCGGATCGGCGCCTTCCTTGCCGCCAACACCGGCGCGCGCTGACTCGGCATAGAAAAAGGGCGGCTCCCGCGAGGAAGCCGCCCTTTGTTTCCGGCATTCGCCGAAGCGATTAGCGCGAGTAGAACTCGACGACCAGGTTCGGCTCCATCCGCACCGGATAGGGCACCTCGTCCAGCGTCGGGATGCGGTTGAACACGATCTTCGCGTTCCCGTCCTGAACGATATATTCGGGGATGTCGCGCTCGGGCAGGCCCTGCGCCTCGATCACCAGCGCCATCTCCTGCGCCTTGGGGCCGAGCTCGACGACGTCGCCGACCGAGACCTTGGCCGAGGCGATGTTGAGCTTCTTGCCGTTGACCCGGACGTGGCCGTGGTTGACGAGCTGGCGGGCGGCCCAGATGGTCGGCGCGAACTTGGCGCGGTAGATGACCGCGTCCAGCCGGCGCTCGAGCAGGCCGATCAGGTTCTGGCCGGTGTCGCCCTTCATCTTGGCGGCTTCGGTGTAGGCGCGCTTGAACTGCTTTTCGGTCACGTCGCCATAATAGCCCTTGAGCTTCTGCTTGGCGCGCAGCTGGATGCCGAAATCCGACACCTTGCCCTTGCGGCGCTGGCCGTGCTGTCCGGGGCCGTATTCACGGCGGTTGACCGGGCTCTTGGGGCGTCCGAAGACGTTCTCGCCCATGCGGCGGTCGAGCTTATATTTGGCGCTGCTGCGCTTAGACATATTCTTACTCCAATTTGCTACGTTGTCGTCGTCGCCCTCCTGGTCCGAAAACCGGTTCCCACTTTTCGGGGAGGGCTTGGCAGTGTCCCTGGGCCGCACCGCCGGACCGCTACGCGTCCGGCGCGGCCGCCGCTTCACCAGGGGTGCGGGGCCAATTGCGAAGGCGGGCACATGTGGGCTGAAGCCGCTGAAGTCAAGCCGAAACGCCGCCCGGAAGGACGGCGTTCGCTTCGCTCACAATCCCGATAGGATTTAGAACTGACGCCCGGCTCGGCTCGCCTGATTGCGCTCGACCGTCTGGCGCGTGCCGCGGTTGTGGGCGTCCCACTGCGCGCGGGTCATGCAGATCCGGGAGCGCGACAGCCGCGAACCGGTGTCCTCGACGCTGCGGCAGACCATTTCGTTCGGATCGAAAGCGGCCTCGTTGGTCTGGCCGCCCGAAGGAGCCTGGGCCATGCCCGCGCCGGAAGCGAGAAGCGCACTCACAAACACAATCTTTTTCATCGTCCACCACTTTGTTTCTTGAAGGCTCGTGAAATGTTGTTGGCGACCAGCAAAAGTCAAGCCCGGCGCCGGGCCGAATGCCGGCTTTTCGATGAACGCTGGATTGCTAGCGCCGCCGCGGCTCGGCGAGCGCGCGGACGATTCCCCGCATTGCCTGGATTTCGCGGGTCGACCAGGGGGCCTTGGTCAGGATCGTTCGGATCGTGTGCTTGGTCGCCTGGATGCGGTCGGGCGGGTGGAAATAATCGGCTTCGGCGAGCGCGTCGAACAATTGGCCGATCAGGCCCTCGAGATGGGCCTGGGGCGCGCGCGGCTCCTCGACGCCGCCCTCGGTGGGGACGGCGAGCGTGACGTGCTTGGACCATTCGTAGGCGACGAGGATCACCGCCTGGGCGAGGTTGAGCGAGCGGAATTCGGGATTGACCGGGACGGTGACGATCTTGCCGGCGAGCGCGACCTCGTCGGTCTCCAGGCCCGACCGCTCGGCTCCGAACAGAATCGCCGACGGACCGTCATTGGCGTGGATCTCGCGCCCCGCTTCCTCGGGCGAGACGATCGGCACGACGAGCCCGCGCTTGCGCACGGTCGTCGCATAGACATGGGCGCAGTCGGCGACCGCCTCGGCGACGCTGCCGAACACCTGCGCTCGCTCGAGCACCACGTCCGCGCCGGATGCGGCCGGCCCGGCCGACGGATTGGGCCAGCCGTCGCGCGGCGCGACCAAGCGCAGGTCGGTCAGCCCGAAATTGAGCATCGCCCGCGCCGCCTTGCCGATATTCTCGCCGAGCTGCGGACGGACGAGGACGATCGCGGGAGCGGGACTCACTCCCCTACGGTCCCCGCGAAGTCCTCGAAATCCTTGGCTTCGCGGAAGTCTTTGTAGACCGATGCGAAGCGGATGTAGGCGACGGGATCGAGCGCTTTCAGCCCCTCCATCACCAGCGCGCCGATGCGGGCCGAGGGGGTTTCGCTCTCGCCGCTGGTCTCGATCTGGCGCTGGATCGAGGAGGCGAGGCGCTCGATCCGCTCGACGGGCACGGGGCGCTTGCGGCAGGCGGTGGCGATCGAGCGCTCGAGCTTGGTGCGGTCGAACGGTTCGCGCCGGTCGCCCGACTTGACGATGGTTAGCTCGCGCAGCTGGACCCGCTCGAAGGTGGTGAAACGCGCACCGCAATCCTCGCACTGGCGCCGGCGGCGGATCGATGAGCCGTCCTCGGTCGGACGGCTGTCCTTCACCTGGCTATTTTCATGGGCGCAAAACGGGCAGCGCAATTAGAAATCCTGATAGATGGGGAAGCGGGCGCAAAGCTCCCGCACGCGGGCCTTCACCGTGGCTTCGACCGCTTCGTCGCCATCCTCACCCTTGGCCCTGAGACCCTCGAGCACGTCGGCGACCATGTCGGCGATGTCGCGGAACTCGGCGACGCCGAAGCCGCGGGTGGTGCCGGCCGGCGAGCCGACGCGGATGCCGCTGGTCTTGACCGGGGGCAGGGGATCGAACGGGATGCCGTTCTTGTTGCAGGTGATCGACGCGCGCTCGAGCGCCTCGTCGGCGTCTTTGCCGGTGACGCCCAGCGGCCTGAGGTCGACCAATGCGAGATGGGTGTCGGTGCCGCCGGCGACGAGATCGGCGCCGCGCTCCTTGAGGCGGCTGGCGAGCGCCTTGGCGTTGGCGATCACCGCCTTGGCATAGGTCTTGAAATCGGGCTGCAGCGCCTCGCCGAACGCCACCGCCTTGGCGGCAATGACGTGCATCAGCGGGCCGCCCTGGAGGCCGGGGAAGACCGCTGAGTTGATCTTCTTGGCGATCGCCTCGTCGTCGGTCAGCACCATGCCCCCGCGCGGCCCGCGCAGAGTCTTGTGGGTGGTGGTGGTGACGACATGGGCGTGGCCGAACGGGGTCGGGTGCTCGCCCGCGGCGACCAGGCCGGCGAAATGGGCCATGTCGCACATGAAAAGCGCGCCGACCTCGTCCGCGATCGCGCGGAAGCGGGCAAAATCGATATGGCGAGGATAGGCCGAGCCGCCGGCGATGATCAACGTCGGCCGGTGCTCCTTGGCCAGCGCCTCGACCTGGTCGAAGTCGATCAGATGATCGTCGGGGCGCACACCGTACTGGACGGCGTTGAACCATTTGCCCGACATGGCCGGCTTGGCGCCGTGGGTGAGGTGGCCGCCGGCGTCGAGCGACATGCCGAGGATGGTGTCGCCCGGCTTGGTCAGCGCGAGCATGACGGCGCCGTTCGCCTGCGCGCCCGAATGCGGCTGCACGTTGGCGAAACCGCAATTAAACAATTGCTTGGCGCGCTCGATTGCCAGCGTCTCTACGCTGTCGGACGGGCCGCAGCCCTGATAATAGCGCCGGCCCGGATAGCCTTCGGCATATTTGTTGGTGAGCACCGAGCCTTGCGCCTCGAGCACCGCGCGCGAGACGATATTCTCGGAGGCGATCAGCTCGATCTGGTTCTGCTGCCGGTCGAGTTCGGCGCGGACCGCGTCGGCGACCGAGGCGTCCGCCTGGCGCAACGAGTCGGTGAAGAAGCCGCTGGGCTGGACGTCGCTGAGGGGGTGGCTGCTCATGCGGATTCCTTGGCGAAATGCGGGTGGGACAGCTTCTCGACGCGGCCATGGTGGCGGCCGCCGGCGAAGGGCGTGGCGATGAAGGTCTCGATGCACGCCTTGGCCATCTCGATGCCGACGAGGCGGGCGCCCATAGCGATGACGTTGGCGTCGTTATGCTCGCGCGCCAGCCGGGCGGAGAGCGGCTCGGAGACGAGCGCGCAGCGGCAGGCCGGGTGGCGGTTGGCGGCGATCGAGATGCCGATGCCCGAGCCGCACAAAGCCACGCCGAAATCGGCGCGGTGTGCGGCGATCTCCTCGGCCA
This sequence comes from Allosphingosinicella sp., assembly GCA_035630915.1. Lineage (GTDB taxonomy): Bacteria > Pseudomonadota > Alphaproteobacteria > Sphingomonadales > Sphingomonadaceae > Allosphingosinicella. Next base: position 169 of record DASQJU010000042.1, on the reverse strand, counting down.
GCTTGTAGCCGTAATCGGGATAGTCGACCGATTCGATCCCCTCGGGCCCGAGGTCCGCGACCGCATGGCCGGATTCGTCCAGCCAGGCGGCGAGCTGCGCCTTCAGGTCGACTGCGGCATGATCGGAGGCAATGGCGATGCGCATGACCGCATCCCCTAGGCATTCGCG
>DASQJU010000041.1:0-6358 GCA_035630915.1 Allosphingosinicella sp. | reverse complement strand
GCTGAACCAGCCGAGCTGGTAGGCGCCGCGCAGCTGCCAGAAGATGTGGACCGGCGGCACGAAGGTGAACGCCAGCCCGATCAGCGCTTCCGGAATCCACAGCGCACGCAGCAGGCTGAGGCTCACCAGAAACAGGCTCATGAAGGCGATCGAATAGGTCACGAACACGACGTGATCGTAGGCGTGATACGCCCGGTAGCGCCGCCGGTGCAGGAACAGCAGCCAGACGAACGGTACCGAGATCGGGATCAGCGCCCAGGAGAATTTGTAGCCGTTGCTCTGCAGCTTGTAGAGCAAGAGCGAGGGATTCTCCTGCGCCTTGGCGATGCCGTGATCGAGCCAGGCCCAGCCGGTATTGGCCTGCGCGTCGCGAAGGTCGAGCGACTTGGTGGAGCCTTCCGGCGCATTGGACGGGACGATCGCGAACGCCTGGGCGGTCTCGATCGCGCGCCGCTGCTGGCGGAGCCCGCGAAGCTGGGCGTCGATCGTCCTGGTCGGCTGCCCGCGCGCTGCCGTCCCCTGCCGCTCGCGTTCGAGCGAGGCGATGCGCTGGTCCAGCTGCGCCGTCTCCCGCGCAACGTCGCGGGCCGCCTCGCGCGTCGCTTCGGGCGAACTGCCCGACCCGAAGGGGCCGCCGAGCAGCGAGAACACCGCGAACATCAGGAAGACCGAGAAGAGGAAGAGCGCGATCGGTGAGACGAAGCGGGCGCGCTCGCCGGCAATGTAGCGCCGAGTCAGCTCGCCGGGCTTCCAGGCGAGCAGCGGGAGCGTGCGCCAGATCTTCCCCTCGAAATGGAGCACGCCGTGGAGCAGATCGTGAAAGAAGGCGCCGAGCGTTCGGTGGACATGGCCCGGCTGGCCGCATTGGTGGCAATGGGGCCCGACCAGCGCGGCGCCGCAATTGAGGCAATTGCCCTCGGCGTCGTGCGCGGTCTCGCCCGCATCGGGCTCGACGGCCCGCGCGATGAGGCCGCCGGTGATCGCGTCTCCCGCGCCTTCGATCCCCGAGATCATGGCCCATCATGGCGCAAGCGTGGCCCAGCGTCGAGGTCCCGTGCTAGTGCGGGCTCATGACGCTCACCGGCCTTCTCGGCGGCTCCTTCAATCCCGCGCATGGCGGGCACCGCCATGTCAGCCTCGGCGCGATCGAGGCGCTGGGGCTGGACGAAATCTGGTGGATGGTGTCCCCCGGCAATCCGCTCAAGCCCGGCAAGGGCATGGCGCCACTGCCCGCCCGGCTCCTGTCGGCGCGAAAAATGGCGCGCGGCGCGCCGATCCGCGTCACGGCGATCGAGCGCGAGCTGGGCACGATCTACACCGTCGATACGCTCGCCGCGCTCGTCCGCCGCTACCCCAAAAGGCGTTTCATCTGGCTGATGGGGGCCGACAATCTCGCCCAGCTCCACCTCTGGCGCGACTGGCGGAGGATCGCCTCGCTCGTGCCGATTGCGGTTGTGACTCGGCCGGGCTATGATGCGGGCGCCCTCAAGGCACCCGCCTGGGGCTGGTTGCGGCGTTTCGTCCGGCCCGCAGCCATGGCGCGGAACTGGACGATGTGGAGACCGCCGGCGCTCGTGCTGCTTACCTTGCCGCCCGATCCGACATCCGCCACCGCCATCCGCGCCGCCAATCCCGATTGGCACGAAGCAGTCATGAAAACGTTTCACACCAAGGCCGTGCGCGATGGCGTGACGCGCCGGCCGATCAGTTAAGGAGGTATTTTGCCCCAAACTTCACCCGCTCCGCACAGTGAAGGAGCCAATGAACGGTCCGAGGCGCTCCATAGCCTCGTGCTCAGTTCTCTCGACGACGACAAAGCCGTGGAGGTCGTTTCGATCCCCCTGAACGGCAAATCCAACATCGCCGATTACATGGTGATCGCCAGCGGGCGCTCGACCCGCCAGGTGGCTTCCATGGCGCAGAAGCTCTCCGAGCGGATCAAGCGCGAACTCGGCCGAAGCGTGCGCGTGGAGGGCCTGCCAGTCGCCGACTGGGTGCTGATCGACGCCGACGACGTGATCGTCCACCTGTTCCGGCCCGAGGTCCGGAGCTTCTACAATCTCGAGCGGATGTGGGCGTTCGAGGAGCGCGCGCCGGAAGAACGCGCGGCGGCCGCCGCCGGCAGCTGATTGCAGCTCCACCTGATCGTGCGCGGGAAGATCGGCCGCGGCCCTGAGGCGGAGCTCGTCGATCGCTATCTGAAACGCGTCACCTGGCCGGTGAAGGTCACCGAGCTCCCCGAAAGCGGTGGCAAGGCGCCGCCGGCGGCCGCCCCCGGCTCAGTCACCATCCTGCTCGACGAGAAAGGCGAGAATCTCGGCTCGCTCGCCTTGGCACGGCATCTTGAGCGCTGGCGCGACGAGGGACGGCGCGAAGCGCGCTTCCTGATCGGCGGCGCCGACGGCTTCGGCGACGCCGAACGAGCCGAAGCCGACCTCATTCTCTCGTTCGGTATGGCGACCTGGCCCCATCTTCTGGCCCGGGCGATGCTCGCCGAGCAGCTCTTCAGGGCGACGAGCATCCTTGCCAATCATCCTTATCATCGCGAAGGTTAGCTTATGCGCGCCCTCGCCGCCTTTACCCTGATCGCCGCAGCACTCGCGGCCGCCGGGGCGGCGCAAGGCCCGCGCGAGGCCGATCGCGAGGCGCTGAACCGGGCCCGGCAGGAAGCGGCCGAAGCGACGCGCCGGTTCGATGCGCTCGATCGCCAGGCGCGCCGCGCGACGAGCCAGGCCGAGCGGGCCCGGGCGGCCGGGGAAGCGCTGGCGGCGCGGATCGAGGCGGCCGAGGCCGATCTCACCGCCGCCGAACGGCGCATCGTCCTGATCGCCGCGCAGATGCAGGCCCAGCGTGCCCGGCTTGCCGAGCGGCAGGAGCCGATCGTCCGCCTCACCGCGGCGCTGCAGACGATGACCCGCCGGCCGGCCGCGCTCGCCCTCGTCCAGCCCGGCTCGATCCGCGACGCGGTCCACGTCCGCTCCCTACTCGCTGCGGCTTTGCCGGAGATCCGCCGCCGCACCGCCGCCTTGCGCAGCGAGGTGCACGACAATGCGGTGCTGCGCGAGCGCTCCGAGCTGGCGCGCGGCCAGCTCACGGCCAGCCGCGCCGCGCTGGGGGAGAGGCGCGCGGCGCTGGCCACGTTCGAATCCGCCGAGCGCGCCCGGTCGCGCCAGCTCACCGGACTCGCGCTGACCCAGGAGGATCGCGCGCTCGTCTATGGCGAGGAAGCGCAGGCGCTCCAGAGCAGCATCGGTTCGGTCGAGCGCCAGGCGGCGCTGGCGGCGAGCCTCGGCGCCTTGCCCGGGCCAAGCCCCCGCCCGGGTCCGCCTCAGGCGGGCGGCGAGGAGGACCTGCTTCCATATTCGCTGGCGGTGGAAGGACGCGTGGTCACCGGCGTCGGCGAGATTTCCGACGGGGGCGTTCACGCGCGGGGCGTGACGCTGGAGACGCGCGCGGAGGCTCAGGTGATCGCGCCCGCCGGCGGGCGGATCGTCTATGCGGCGCCGTTCCGGCGCTACGGCAATGTCGTCATCATCGATCACGGCCGGGGCTGGATGAGCGTGGTGACCGGCCTGGAGGGCCTCAGCGTGCGTCAGGGGCAGGTCCTGCGGCGCGGCGCACCGCTCGGAACTGCCGGTGGCGGAACGCCTCGCGTGACGGTCGAGCTGCGCCGGAACGGGCGGCCCGTACCGTTCGCGCAAATGATCGGCGGTTAGCCGCCGATATTGAATTCGAAGAAGAGGCCCGCGCCGCCGGAGAATTGATCGCGCGAGCCGAGCGTCCGGACGATCGGCGAATCGGCGGCGTCTCCGACCAGCCGGTCGTAGCCGAGATAGCCCTGCATGCCCCAGTTGCGGCCGAGCTTGTAGGTCAGCCCCGCGGCCGCGCCGTAGGAATAGATGCCGCTGCCCGGATCGTAGACCGGGAGTCCGCTGGCCGCCGCGACCCCCGGCGTGATGCCGAAATAGGCGTCGTGATAGTCGTTGTCCGCCCAGCGCGCGCGCGGGCCGATCGAAAAGACGTAGGTATCGCGATCGCGGATGACGAAATCGGCACCGAGATCGGCGACCAGCCCGCCATGGCCGCCAATGCCCTGGCGAAGCTCGGCCCGCAGGCGGAAATTCTCGGTCGGGAAGATCTCGACGAAGCCGCCGGCCTCGACGGTAAAGCCGACATTGCCCACCGGCGCCCCGACATCGTCTTCCTGGCGCTCGTTCACGAACTCGACCGAGGGGCCGAAGTTGAACACGCTGTCGCGCGGCAGGATGGTGACCCCGAGCCCGTCGCCGGGCGCCGAGAAGTTCAGCGGCGAGCCCGCGCGGCGGAAGCTGCCGATGAAATAGGGAAATATGCCATATTCATCGGAGCCGACATATTTCGGATAGGCCTGCGCGCCGATGCCGGCCATCACCGTGGTGCCGCCCCCGCTATTCTGGGCGGCGGCCGGTACGGCGAGGAGGGAGAGAGCGGCCGCGCCCAACAGCGCGGCCCCGCGAAAAGGGATGTGTGCAGCGTTCATGACTGGTGAACCCCCGATTATCGGTTTCGTTGCGCTCCCAGCACAAAAAACGAAATTCTACGCAAATTCAAGGATGACTGCGTCGACCGGGAGGCTGTCGCCGGGTTTGGCGTTGATCGATTTCACGGTCCCGGCCTTTTCGGCGCGAAGGATGTTTTCCATCTTCATCGCCTCGACCACGGCGAGTGGCTGGCCGGCCTCGACCTTGTCCCCCTCGCCGACATTCAGCGCGGTCAGCAGGCCGGGCATCGGGCAGATCAGATATTTGGAGAGGTCGGGCGGAACCTTCTCGATCATGTGTCGCGTCAGCTCGGCGACATGGGCGGGATAGACGGCGACCTTGTGCGTCGCGCCCCGGGCCGTGATCTGCCAGGCGTTGCGACCCTTGGCGACGGCGAGGCTGTAGGCGGCCCCGTTGGCTGTCGCGGTGGCAGACCGGTCGCCCGGCTGCCAGTGCATCGTGCCTTCGATCCGCTCGCCATCAACCAGAGCATGGCCTTCGCCGAGCTCGACGTGGAAAAGCTGGTTGTCGATCTTCACCGTCCAGTCCGAAGGGACGGGGAGCGGGTCGCCGAGCTGGTCCGAGACGAGCCGCGCGCGCGCGGTCTCCGTGAATGACATGCCGGCGGCAAACGCGGCGAGCCCCTTGAGCAGCGCGTCCGAGGCCGGCGCGCCGTGGAAGCCCTCGGGATACTCCTCGGCGATGAAGCCGGTGGTCAGTGCCCCTTCGCGGAAGCGCGGATGCTGCATCAGCGCGGACAGGAAATCGACATTGTGGCCGATGCCCTCGATCTGGAAGGCGTCGAGCGCCTCGATCTGCTTGTCGATCGCCTCGTCGCGCGTCGCGCCGTGGGTGATCAGCTTGGCGATCATCGGATCGTAGAACATGCTGACCTCGCCGCCCTCGTCGACTCCGTCGTCGACGCGCACGCCGTCTCCGGTGGGGGAGGGGCGGTAGCGGATCAGCCGCCCGGTCGATGGCAGGAAGCCGCGATAGGGATCCTCGGCATAGACGCGGTTCTCGATCGCCCAGCCGGTGAGCTTCACGTCGTCCTGGGTGAAGGCGAGCTTCTCGCCCGCGGCGACGCGGATCATCTGCTCGACGAGGTCTAGCCCGGTCACCTCCTCGGTCACCGGATGCTCGACCTGGAGCCGGGTGTTCATCTCGAGGAAATAGAAGCTCTCGCCGGTCGTATCAGCGCCCGATACGATCAGCTCGACCGTGCCGGCCGAATAATAGCCGACCGCCCGCGCCAGCGCGACAGCCTGCTCGCCCATCGCCTTGCGCATTTTCGGCGTGACGAAGGGCGAAGGCGCCTCCTCGACCACCTTCTGGTGGCGACGCTGGACCGAGCATTCGCGCTCGCCCAGATAGACGATCTTGCCGTGCTGGTCGCCGAGCACCTGGATCTCGATGTGCCGCGGCTGCTCGATGAACTTTTCGATGAAGACGCGGTCGTCGCCAAAGCTGTTGAGCCCCTCGCGTTTGGTGGCTTCGAAGCCCTCGCGCACGTCCTTCTCGGACCAGGCAAGCCTCATACCCTTGCCGCCGCCGCCGGCCGAGGCCTTCATCATCACCGGATAGCCAATGTCCTTGGCGATCTTCACCGCCTCGTCGGCATCCTTGATGACGCCGAGATAACCGGGCACGGAGCTGACGCCGGCTTCCTTGGCCAGCTTCTTGGATTCGATCTTGTCGCCCATCGCCGCGATGGCGTGCGGATCGGGCCCGATGAAGGCGATGCCCGCCTCCTTCAGCGCCGCCGCGAACTTTCGGTTCTCGGACAGGAACCCGTAGCCGGGATGGACCGCCTCGGCGCCGGTCTGCTTGCAGGCATC
>DASQJU010000040.1:0-2943 GCA_035630915.1 Allosphingosinicella sp. | reverse complement strand
GTCTGCGCCTTGCCCTGCGAGCCCAGGAACAGGGCCAGCAGGATCAGGATCGCCAACCAGCTGCGCGACTCCGGGCGCGACATCGGCACCGCCGTGAGGGAAGCGGCGCGGCGGCGCCTGAGGCCGATCCTGATGACCTCGATCGCCACCGTCGCCGGCGCGGTTCCGCTGATGCTCGCCGGGGGCGCCGGGGGCGCGGCCCGCACCGCGATCGGCGTGGTCATCGTCTGGGGCGTTTCGATCGCGACCGTGATCACCCTGTTCCTGATTCCGTTGCTCTATTCGCGGCTGGCACGGTTCACCGGCTCGCCGCTGGCGGTGACCCGCAAGCTCGAAGGCCAGCTCGAGGGCCCCCAGCCGCAGCCGCAACCAGCCGAATGAAGGAGAGGGAATGACAGGTCTCGCGTCGAAGGCGCAGCTCAGGATGAGCTTTCTGCGCTACGCTTTGTTCACCGTGCCCGGCGTGCTCCTGCTCGGAACGCTTTCCGGCCAGCTGTCCGGCGCGGGCTATGGCAATGCCTGGTTCGACGCACTGCACAAGCCGCCGATCATGCCGCCCGGCTGGGTGTTCGGCGCCGTCTGGACCATGCTCTACATCCTGCTCGGCCTGTCGCTGGCCATGGTCCTCCACGCGCGGGGGGCGGAAAAGCGGGGCCGGGCGCTGGCCCTGTTCGCGGTCCAGCTCGCGCTCAATTTCGCCTGGTCGCCGGTCTTCTTCGCCTTCCACCAGATCGGGCCGGCGCTGTCGATCATCGCCGCCATGGTGGTCGGCACGTTCGCGCTGATCATCGTCGTGTGGTGGATCCGGCCGCTCGCCGGGCTGCTGCTCTACCCCTATCTCGCCTGGCTGGCCTTTGCGGGCCTGCTCACCTGGCAGATCATGATCCTCAATCCGGACGCCGCCGCGGTTGCGCCGGAGGCCGGGCATACCGATATCCAGCTCTGACATTGTTTGAGGGAGGACGCGATGCAGTCCCAGAACCGATTGTTCGACGATTTCGTGAAGGTAATGAACGGCGCCGCCGGCACCATCGCGGGGATGACCCGCGAGGCCCAGGCCTCGATGCAGGAGCGCGCCCGCGAATGGATCGGCGGGCTCGATCTCGTCTCCCGCGAGGAATTCGAGGCGGTCAAGGCGATGGCCGTGGCCGCGCGCGAGGAGAATGAGCGGCTCGCCGCGCGGATCGCGGCGCTCGAGCCCAAGGCGGCCCCTTCCGCGGCCAAGAGCGCCCGGAAACGGCCGCCTTCGGCCTAGGGGTTAGTCCGGCTTCCGGAGGCGGCGCGACGGGACTATCCACAACTTTGTTGCCGCGAAAACGGCGGATTTCTTGCGCTTTAGCGCGGGAAGCGGCAGTTTCGCGCGGAACGGAAGAGGACCGGGGACCGCTTCATGGATATGGATGAGTATGAGCTCGAACGCGACGCCAGCGCCCCGATCGACATGCTCGAGACCTATTTCAGCGCGCTCGGCTGGGCATTCGAGCGCAATGGCGAGGACGAGATCGTCTCCAGCTTCCAGGGGAGTTGGACGCAATATGAGTTGCGCGCGATCTGGCGCGCCGAGGATCAGGTGCTCCAGTTCCTCGCGCTGCCCGACATCCGCGTCTCCGCCGAGCGCCGCGCCGCCACCTACGAGACGATCGGCCTGATCAACGAGCAGCTGTGGCTCGGCCATTTCGAGCTCTGGTCCGCCTCGGGGCTGGTCCTGTTCCGCCACGCCGCCTTGCTCGAAAGCGGGGAGGACAGCGGGACGCTGAGCCTGCAGCAGGCCGAGACCCTGGTCGAGGCGGCGATCGAGGAGTGCGAGCGCTTCTATCCCGTCTTCCAGTTCGTGCTGTGGGCCGACAAGACGCCGCAGGAAGCGATCGCCGCCGCCCTGATCGAGACCCAGGGAGAGGCTTGACCTCAAGTCTCGTCATTGCGAGCGCAGCGAAGCAATCCAGGCGGCAGCGCCGGAACTGGATTGCTTCGTCGCTTCGCTTCTCGCAATGACGGAATGATGGCTGATCCTCTCCTTCCCGGCCCGCTCTGGCTCGTTGGCTGCGGCAATATGGCAGGCGCGATGCTCGCCCGCTGGATCGAGGAGGGCGTCGATCCGTCCCACGTCAGCGTGATCCGCCCGAGCGGCCGTCCGGCCGGCGAAGGGATACGGGTCACCACGGACTATCCCGAGGACGAGGTGCCGGCGATCGTCCTGCTCGGCATGAAGCCCTATCAGCTCGACGATGTCGCGCCCCTGCTCGCGCCGATCCTCGACGAGGAGACGATCCTCGTCTCGATCCTCGCCGGGGTCGAGCTCGCCTCGCTGCGCGCCCGCTTCGCCCGGCCGCGGACGATCATCCGCGCCATGCCGAATCTGCCGGTCCGGATCGGCAAGGGCGTCGTCTGCCTGACCAGCGACAGCGCGGACATCGCCGCCAAGACGCTGGCCAGCGGCCTGATGGCCACTTTGGGCCACGCCGAATGGTTCGAGGAGGAATCCGGCTTCCAGCTCGCCGGCCATTTGACCGGCGCCGGGCCCGCCTTCCTGTTCCGCTTCATCGACGCGCTGGCCGCCGCCGCCGAGCGGCTCGGCCTGCCGTTCGATCAGGCGCAGCGCCTCGCTTTGTGCATGGTCGAAGGCTCGGCGGCGTTGGCGGCCGCTTCAGACGACGATCCCGAGCGGCTCGCCCGGCGCGTCGCCAGCCGCGGCGGCACGACCGAAGCCGGCCTCAAGGTGCTGGACGCCGATCGCGCGCTCAACGCTTTGGTCGAGCGCACGCTGGCGGCGTCGCGCGGCCGCGGGCTGGAAATGGCCAGCGAGGCGCGTGCCAAGCAGGGGTGAGGCGCTCCATTGACCGACCGATCGGTCGGACCTATCCCGCCCGCCATGACCGATCAGCGCACGTTCGACGATCGGGACGGCACGATCTGGTTCGACGGCCGTCTCGTCCCCTGGCGAGA